>JAGOCV010000226.1 GCA_017998575.1 Burkholderiaceae bacterium | reverse complement strand
CGTTGCAGCAGTAGTAAGGCCGCTGTTTCCCTTCTCGAGCATCGTATCGCACACGCATTCTCGAACCACAGCGCCCGCACAGCACGCGGCCTTGCAGCAAGGCGCTGCCTTCGCGGGGTGCACCACCGCGAAGGTTCGTCGAGAAGCCCACGGCGTTGCGTTGCAACGTGAGCTCGTTGCGTTCGAACTCGTCCCACGAGATGTAGCCTGGGTGGGCATCGCGTATCAGCACCTGCCAGTCCTCGCGCTTGAGCTGCAATTGCACCTGCTTCAGGTCGGCGTTGTAGGAGGTGCGCCTGCGTCCATAGACGAAGGCACCGGCGTAGCGTGGGTTGTGCAGGATCTCCAGCACCCGAGAGTGGTCCAACTCGCCCCACAGGACCTCACCCTTGCCGATGCCGCGGGTAATGCGCCGCGGGAACAGGATGTGCTGCGCGCGCATGCGGCGCAGCACGGCGCAGGCTGAGCCGGTCTCGCGGAACGTGTCAAACAGCAGCCGCACGGTGTCCTGGATCTGCCGATCGGGATCGAGGCACACGCGTCCGTCGGGCCCATACACCAGTCCCACTGGCAGAGCAATCTCGAGCTCACCGCGACGGGCCTTGTTGAGGATGCCGCCTTGCAGCCGCGACTTCAGCACATGCAACTCGGCCTCGCTCATCGTGCCCTTCAGGCCAAGCAACAGCCGGTCGTTGAAGTGCGCCGGGTCGTACACACCGTCTTCATCACTGATCAGCGTGCGCGACAGCGCCGCCAGCTCCAGCAACCGATGCCAGTCGGCGTTGTTGCGCGCCAGTCGCGAGACTTCCAGGCCGAGCACGATGCCGGCGTGTCCCATGGCGACTTCGGTCACCAGGTGCTGGAAGCCGTCGCGGCCCGCGGCCTGTGCGCCGGACACACCTTGGTCGCTGTCGATGACGTGGATGCGATCGATCGGCCAACCCAGGGCCACCGCGCGGTCGCGCAGCGCGTATTGGCGCTTGGTGCTCTCGGTGTTCTCGAACACCTGGCGCAGCGACGACTGGCGCACGTACAGGAATGCGTCCCGGCGCAGGTGGTCTGCGCCGATCTTCAGGGCGTGATCAGTAGGCATATTCCTCCTTCGACTGCGTCAGCAGCACCATGTTGGCAAGCAGGCGCACGAGTTGGGGGTCGTGCGTCACCGGGGATGGCGAGTGCGAAGCGCTCGCCGAGGGCAACGGTGTCGTTGGCGGCGCCTGCAGCAGCACGCTCAGGCCGCACCACATGCCATGGAACACGACGGCACCCAGTCCGTCGGGCCGCGCCTGTCCGTGCACGACTTGCTCGCGCAGCTCTTCGTAGGCTTCGGTGGCGTGCGCCGGCAGAGGTGGCGCCACGTGCCGGTGCGTCAGCGTTTTTTTTTGCGCGCAAGCGCGCGCTCGATGCTGCGAGGGTGCACCATGACACCCAGTCGCTGTTGCACCACTTGCGCCAGCGCACGCGCCTGAATCGGCGCGCCTTCGCGGTGAAGATCGTGGATCAGGCTCATCACCTCGGGTGTGAGCTTGTGTGCCGACTTGGGTCCACGCGGCCGAGGCAGCAGCCCCGCCAGGCCGGCTTGATCGAAGGCGGCTTCGGCCTGGTAGAAGGTTGGCCGCGACACGCCGAACAGCTCGGCAGCCTCGGCCTTGGTGACGCCGCCCTGGCGGGCATGACGCAGCATCTCGTACTTCACCTGCAGCAGGTCGTTGGCGTCGAAGAAGCCTGCCACTTCGAACCACGGTGCGCGCACGCGCTCGGGTTGCGGATTGAGCATGCCCATCTCGCGCAGTCGATCGATTGCGTATTCCGCCTGGTCGCGGGCGCGATTCCACGCTGATGGCGGGCGGCATTCCAGCCGATCGCGGGCAGCAGTCCAGGCCATCGCGGGCAGCGTTCCAGACGATGGCGGGCAGAACTCCATTCTGATCGCGGGCAGCTGCAGCTGCGCCGGGTGACTTCGCAACCGGGCATAGGCTCGCCGGCTTCTGTTGAACAGGAGCCACCGAGCCGATGCCCACACCGAGAGTCCCTATGAGCAAGATCAGACGAGTTCTTCAACTTCTTCACGAGGCAAAGTTGAGCCAGCGCGAGGTGGCTCGCGTCACCGGCCTGAGCAAGTCCGGCGTGGGTGAGATCGCCAGCTACGCGCGTGCCGCCGGCCTGGCGTGGGAGCAGGCCCGCCAGCTGGATGACCAGGCGCTGCAGGCACGGATGCACCCGCCGCCTGCGCCGCGCAGCGCGCGCCATCTCGAGCCCGACTGGGCTCAGGTCCACCAGCAGCTGAAGCAGCCCGCGGTGACGCTGCAACTGCTGTGGGAGGAATACCGCCAGGCCAATGGCGAGCAGGCGTACAAGTACAGCGCCTTCTGCGAGAAATACGCCCGCTGGGCGCGGCACCTGAAGCGCTCGATGCGCCAGGTGCACAAGGCCGGCGAACGCCTGTTCGTGGACTACGCCGGCCAGACGGTCGCGATGGTCGACGCGTTTACCGGGGAGATCACCCGCGCGCAGATCTTTGTGGCCGTGCTGGGTGCGTCGAACTACACCTTCGCCTGCGCCACGCGCACGCAGCAGGCGGTGGACTGGGTGCGCTCGATCATCGCAACGCTGGAGTTCATCGGCGGCGTGCCGCGCCTGCTGGTGCCCGACCAGCCCCGGGCGCTGATGATCCGGCCCGATCGCTATGAGCCCACCAGCCACCGCCTGCTGGAGGAGCTGTGCAACCACTACGGCATGGCGGTGCTGCCGGCGCGGCCTGCGCACCCCCAAGACAAGGCCAAGGTGGAGGTGGGCGTGCAGGTGGTGGAGCGCTGGATCCTGGCGCGGCTGCGGGGGCGGACCTTCACGACCCTGGGCGAGCTCAATCGGGCCATCGCGGTGCTGCTGGAGCAGCTGAATGCGCGGCCCTTCAAGAAGCTGCCGGGTTGCCGGCACACCGCCTTCGAGGAGCTCGATCGCCCCGCTCTCGGGCCGTTGCCAGCCACGCCGATGCAGGTGTGCCAGTTCAAGCTCGCGCGAGTCAGCATCGACTACCACGTGGAGCTGAACGGGCACTACTACAGCGTGCCGAACGCGCTGGTGGGCCAGCAGGTGGAGCTGCGCATCGGCGAGCGCACGCTGGAGGTGCTGCACAAGCAGCAGCGGGTGGCCGCCCATGCGATCGACGGCCGCCGCGGCACGCACACGACGCTGGCCGAGCACATGCCGGCGTCGCACCGCGCGCACGCCCAGTGGAGCCCGGCGCGGCTGATCGCCTGGGGCGAGCGCATCGGCGCTGCCACGGCCGCCGTGGTGCGCTGGCAGATGGAGCACCGCCCGCACCCCGAACAAGGCTACCGCGCCTGCCTGGGGCTGATGCGCCTGGAGCGCGAGTACGGCACCGAGCGGCTGGAGGCCGCCTGCGCCCGGGCGCTGTCGATCCGGGCGCCGCACTACAAGAGCGTCAGCTCCATCCTGGCCAGCGGCCTGGACCGCCAGCCAGTGATCACCGCCAACGAAGCGCCCCTGATGCCCACCCACGAGAACGTGCGCGGGCCCGGCTACTACCACTGAACAACGAATCCAAGGATAAGACATCATGCTCAACCAACACACCCTGGAGCAGCTGCGCTCCTTGCGCCTGGACGGTTTCATCGCCGCGATGCAAGACCCGGCCTGCGCGCGCACGGTGGCCGAACTGGACTTCGACGCGAGGCTGGCGCTGCTGGTACAGCGGGAGATCGACTGGCGCGATGGCAAGCGGCTGGCACGGCTGCTCAAGGCGGCGCACCTGAAGGTCAGCGGCGCCTGCATGGAGGACATCGACTGGCGCGGATCACGGGGCCTGAACCGCGATCTCATCACGGAGCTGGCCGGCTGCAACTGGCTGCGCGACGGCCGCAGCGTCCTGCTCACCGGCGCCACCGGATGCGGCAAGACCTGGTTGGCCTGCGCCTTGGGACGGCAGGCCGCGCGGCAGGGCTACAGCGTGCTCTACACGCGCGCGTCGCGCCTGCTGGAGGAGTTGCACGTGGCGCACGGCGACGGCAGCTTCACGCGCCGACTGGCCCAGCTTGCCCGACTGGACCTGATCATCCTGGACGACTTTGCACTGGCGCCGATCGCCCCGCACGAGCGCAGCGACCTGCTGGAGCTGCTGGACGATCGGGTCGGCACGCGCTCGACCATCATCACCAGCCAGCTGCCGCTGGCAGCGTGGCACGAGTGGCTGGGCGAGCCCACCGTGGCCGACGCCATCCTGGACCGCATCGTGCACGGCTCGCACAAGATCGCTCTGAAAGGCGAGTCGCTCAGGCGAAGCCGAACCGACGCAAGCGCCTGAGTCCAGCGCTTCGCGCATGACGGCTGGCGCACCACTGCTGCCAGCGGTCACGCCGCCTTGCCCACCGCGTCGGCGTTCGTCGCAAGCGACGCCGCCGCCGTGGACAAGGCTCCCCCCAGGACTCCCGACCTCATCGCCTCCGGCGCACCGGTTACCCACCCGGCGCTGCGCGCCGCGTGGATAACCGGCAGGCCATTCCACGCTGATCGCGGGCAGTGCCGGTACCATCCGAGCGTCACCCAGCGCTTCGCGCAGCTGCCCGCCATCGGCGTGGAACGCTGCCCGCGATCAGCCTGGAATGCTGCCCGCCATCGTCTGGAATGGGTGCCCGCGATCAGTGGAATACGCAATCGATCTTGGTCGGGCGTTTGGTCATGGGTGGCAAGGCGGTTAATGTGTAAATCACAATATGCCGCATATGCGTTCATGTCAAGCGCCATTTTTCGAACGATGGCGAGTGTCTTTACACTAGTTACAAAGAGAATAGCCGGAAGACAAGGAGGCAATCCAACTTGACATGCGGCGTATCGTGCTTTACACATGCGGCGTAATTTGCTTAACGCGTGCGCCGCCGTGTCCGCTGACCCTTGGCGATCTCTTCGACCAGCGCTCGCAGATGCAGGAGATCGTCCACGCGCAGCCATGAGCGGCCGGCAGAGCATTGAGTGAACGCGTCAGGTTCATCAACGTTGGTCCAGGACGCGAGCAGCGAGCGCAGTCGCCCCTGATCGTCGAAGAACGTCACCCGGTCCTCGCCCCAGTTCTGCTTACGCGTGGCCAGGACGAAGCGTCGGCCACGCCAAGGGTGGAACGGGTGCGTGACCTCGAACTCTACGGATGCTCGATCGCCTGCATGGCGTGCAGTTCTCGTCCTACGAGAAGGCCAAGGTGGAGTCGGCAGTGCAGGTGGTGGAACGCTGGATTCTGATGCGGATTCGTAACCACCGCTTCGAGTGCGTGGACGACGTCAACGACGCCATCGAGCCTCTGTTGGCGCAGCTCAATACCAAGCCGTTCCAGAAGTTGCCCGGCAGCCGCGCGAGTGCGTTTGCCGAGCTGGACGCGCCGGCGCTGCAGGCGCTGCCGGCCCAGCCCTGGGAGTACGCCAGCTACAAGACGGTGCGGGTGCACATCGACCAGCACGTGCAGATCGATGGCCACCGCTACAGCGTGCCGCAGGCCTTGGTCAGCCAGGTGCTGGAGGCGCGGTTGACGACTCGCGGGGTGGAGCTGCTGCATCGCGGCCAGCGGGTGGCAGCGCACGCCCGCAGCGCCCACCAGGGCGGCTTCACCACGGTGGTGGAGCACCTGCCGGCGGCGCATCGGGCGCACCTGCAGTGGACACCCGAGCGCTTGGTGCACTGGGGCCAGAGCATCGGCGTGGCCACCGGCCGCACGGTGCAGCGGCTGCTGGAGGAGCAGCGCCATCCCGAGCACGGCTACCGGGCTTGCCTGGGGCTGCTGTCGCTGGTGCGCAAGTACGGCAAGCCGCGGCTGGAGGCGGCCTGCCTGGTGGCCCTGGAGCTGGGCACGGCGCGCTACAGCCACGTGCGCGACATCCTGGCCAACGGCCGCGACCGGGTCCATGCGGCTGACACGCCGCAATGGACCAGCCCGCAGCATGCCCATGTGCGCGGCCCCGGCTACTACCAATGAACCGAGACCAGCAGGGAACACCGATGATGATGAACACCACCCTGGAGCAGCTGCGCGGATTGCGGCTGCACGGCATGGCCAGCGGGCTGCAAGAGCAGATGGCCGCCGGCGGCGGTACGCACTCCCTGAGCTTCGAGGAGCGCCTCGCGCTACTGGTCGAACGCGAGCTGCACCAGCGCGACGACAAGAGGCGCGAGCGGCTGCTGAAGGAGGCGCGCCTGAAGTACCCGCAAGCCGCCATCGAAGATCTGGACGGCCGCCCAGGGCGCGGCGTCGACCGCCGTGCGGTCATGAGCCTGGCGCTGGGCGACTGGATCGACTCCGGTCACAGCGTCCTGATCACAGGGCCGACCGACGCCGGCAAGTCCTGGCTGGCTTGCGCCCTGGCGCAGTACGCCTGCCGGCGCGGTCACAGCGCCGTCTACCAGCGCGTGCCGCGCCTGGGCGAGGAGCTACGCATCCGGCACGGCAACGGCACCTTCGGCAAGTGGCTGCTGCAGGTGGCCAAGACCGACGTGCTGCTGCTGGACAACTGGGGCATGGCGGCGCTGGACTCGCGAACGCGGGCCGACTTGCTGGAGATCATCGACGACCGGGCGGCCAGCCGGGCCACCATCATCACCAGCCAACTTCCTATCGAACATTGGCATGCCTGGGTCGGCGACGCCGGGGTCTCCTCGTTTTCAGTGCAATAAGTGACGGTACGAAAAGCTAGCACTGGCGCGGAGGTGGTGTTGGTAGATCGTTGATTTCATTGACTTTCCTGTTC
>JAGOCV010000225.1 GCA_017998575.1 Burkholderiaceae bacterium | reverse complement strand
TCGCCGGCCTGTGCCTCAAGCGCGTGGACCTCAGCCGGCGGCTCAGGTTGCTGGGCGTGCGCGTGGGCTCGCTGTCACGCCCCGGCGACGACGAGGCGGCCGGGATGCCCCGCGACGAGGACACGACCGGGCAGCTGTTCTGACCGCTGGCGGCGCGCCGCGCTCAGGCGGTGACGGCAGCCTGCACCGGCAGGGTGAGCGAGAACACCACGAAGGGATCGGCGAAGGCGTAGTCCAGTTCACCGCCGTGGGCGCGCGCGATGCTGCGCGCGATGTAGAGGCCCAGTCCCAGCCCGCCGGCGCGCTCGCCGGGCGTGGGCCGGCGCAGCGGATCGAACAGCGCGTCGACGGCGGCGGGGTCGATCGCGTCGCCGGTATTGCTCACGTCCAGCATGGCGACGCCACCGCTTTGGGCCAGCTGCACGAAGATGGGCTCGCCCGGCGCGCCATGCACGCGCGCGTTGGACAGCAGGCTCTGGATCAGCTGGCGCAGGCGCGCGGCGTCGCCTTGCAGCATCAGCTGGCGCGGCAGCTCGCGCACGAAGCGGGTGTCGGGAAAGGCCTCGGCTTTCTGGTCGAGCAGTTCGCGCACCAGGGCACTGAGGTCGAGCGCCTCGGGACGCAGTTCGAGCCCGCCGCCCGACGACAGGCGCGAAGCGTCGAGCACCTGGCCCACCACGTGGCGCAGGCTGCCGGCGGCCGACGACGCCTCGGCGGGTGCGGCCGCCGTGTCGGAGCCGCCACCGCTGGCCACGCCGAGCATCGACAGCAGGTGCGTGCGCGCATGCGCCACTTCGGCGCCGCGCACCGAGGCCGCGCGGATCAACTCGGAGAGCAGGGCCTGCGCGATCTCGCGGTCCGCGCCGTTCCAGGGCAGGCACTGGCCGCGGACGGTTTCCTTCCAGACGTCAAACGAGCCGCGCGGCGTGAGCCGCGTGCCCATGGGTCCGTGCACGTATTCCTTTTCGGGCCGGCCGCCCCAGGCGATGGTCTCGATCTGTTCCTTGCGCAGCGCGATCACCCACCCACCGCTGGCCGGCGCGAAGCGCACCGCCAGGAAGCCGCACCAGACGCCCAGTGCCTCGCGCAGCGGCGCGGGCACGTCGTCCAGGGAATGCCGGCTCACGAACGAGTCGCTCGTGGTTGTGGCCTGCTCTTCCAGCCAGGCCACGAGCGCGCGCCCGGCGGGCACGGGCAGGCCCCCATGCACGGCGACGCGACCGCCATTGGCCAGCACCAGGCCCTGCGCCTCCAGCATGTCGCACAGGGCCTGGGCGCGCGATTGCAGCGCGAAGATGCCATCGTCGGCATGCAGCAGGTGCTGGATGGCCTGCGTGCGCACCGACGCCGCCGACTCCATGCGTGCCGCATGGCTGCGCGCCATCAGGCCCTGCACGTTCGCGGCCAGCACCTGGGCCAGCACGTCGCAGGCCGTGCGCACGCGGTAGGGCACGACGTGCGGCTGCATGTGGTGGCAGGCCAGCATGCCCCAGAGCGATCCGTTGATCACGATCGAGATGCTCATGGACGCGCGCACGCCCATGTTGGTGAGGTACTCGATGTGCACGGGCGAGACGCCACGCAGCAGCGCATGGCTCATGTCCAGCGCAGGCGCCGCGGCATCGAGCACGTCCAGCGGCACGGTCGGGCGGGCGACGTCGACGATGTTGCGCAGCGTGTTCAGCACATACAGGCGCCGTGCCTGGGCGGGAATGTCGCTGGCCGGGTAGCGGCGGCCCGCGAACGGCTCCAGGCTCTCGAGCTTGTCTTCGACGACCACATCGCCGCTGTCGTCGTGGCGGAATCGGTAGGCCATGACGCGGTCGAACCCGGTGAGGCGGCGCACCTCCTGCACGGCCGCCGCCAGCAGATCCTCGATGCTGCGCTGGCGACGCAGCCGGCCCAGCGCGCGATGGCCCTGGAAGGCGTGGTTGTCAAAGCGGCGGTCGTCGTCGGGCAGTGGCTCCAGCTCGATGATGGTGACGCCCTGATGGCGATGCGCCACCATTTCCATGCGGCGGCCGCGCAGCTCGACCTCGAGCGCGACCGGCTGCACGTCGGGGCCGTCGTCGCGCAGGCATTCCTGCACGCCGTGCAGCATCTGGGCGTCCTGACCGAAGCAGGTGTCGGCCAGCGGCTGGCCGAGGGCCGGCGCGAGCTCGCCCAGAATGCCGGCCGCATTGGCGCTCAGGTGCGTGACCACGCCACCCGCGCCGAAGGCCACCAGCACGCCGTGCGACTGCACACGCCCGGGAACGTGGATGGGTTCGCGGTCGCAGTTGTCCAGCGTGACCTGGAACTCGTCGGCAGCAGGGGAACTCATCGGGCGGGCTTTCGGAACATACGGCCGATATTAGGTAGCCGCGGGCAGAGCTGCCATGTCTTTTGACACAACAGGGTGGCTTCTACGGAGGGGGACACGAGCCGGATCACTGCCGGGCGTTGCGCACAGCCGCCGGCAGCGCCTGCGGATGGCTGGTACGGAAAGGGCTGATGTCCAGCCCGCCGCGCCGCGTATAGCGCGCATACACCGCCAGCTTGACCGGGCGGCAACGCGTCCACACGTCCATGAAGATGCGCTCGACACACTGCTCATGGAACTCGTTGTGGTTGCGAAAGCTCACCAGGTACTGCAGCAGCCCGCCCTGCTCGATCTGCGGGCCGCTGTAGGCGATCTGCACGCTGCCCCAGTCGGGCTGGCTGGTCACGAGGCAGTTGCTCTTGAGCAGGTCGGAGGTCAGCACCTCATCCACCGGCTGCTCGTCGAACGCGGCCGTGAGCAGGTCCGGCGCGGGGGTGTAGCGCGTGCATTCGATGTCCAGCCGGTCGAGCGACAGGCCGGCAAGCTCGGCCACACGCTCCGTGCCGAACTGCTCTGGAACCACCACGCGCACGCCCACCGAGGCCTGTACCGGTCCGCCGCTCCACACAGCTTGCGAGAGGTCGGCGCGAAGCCTCGCCTGCACCTCGGCTGCATCGGCGAAGCGCGTGCCGTTGAAGCTGTTGAGGTACAGCTTGAACGATTTGCTTTCGACGATGTGGGTGGATTCGCAAGGCACCGTGATGTGGGCCAGCGCCACCTGCGGCTTGCCACGCGGGTTCAGCCACGACAGCTCGTACGCCGTCCACAGGTCGGCGCCGAAGAACGGCGGCCGGGCACCGGCACCGATCTCTTCGCGTTTGGCCAGGCGGGGCAGCGGGAACAGCAGCGCCGGGTCGTACTGGTCGGCATAGGCTGTGGCCTTGCCCAGCGGGGAATTCGTCTCGTCGGTCATCGGAAGCTCAGTTGAACTCGCGTTCGCGCAACCATTTGGTGGCGATCCATTTCTCGCCCGCGATCACCGGCGCGCCGCCATGCAGCGTACGGGTGGAAGGATGCGGGCGCTCGTAGCTGAAGAAGACGGCGTTGCCGCGCTTGGGCGAGACTTCGAGGTGCACGTCGGGAAAGGTGGTGCCGCCGCCCTTCTCGGGTTCCGAGAGGTACATCACGAGCGTGGCGACGCGCTGGCCGCCACGGCGCACGATGGTGGGCGTGCCGGGTTCGGCCGGATCGAAGTAGTCGTAGTGCGGCTTGTATTCGGCACCCGGCGTGTAGTGCAGCACCTGCAGGCCTTCGCCGTTCTCCAGCGGCCAGTTGACCAGGCGCGCGATGCGCCGCTCGATGCGCGCGATGACGTCGGTCTCGCCGCGGGCGAAGAACATGCCGTCGCTGGTGCGATCGGCGTTGACCTCTTCGCCGCCGGTCTGCGTGGCCACGGTGAGCGAGCGCGCCAGGCGCGGGCGGGCGGCGTCGATGAGCGCCTCGCACTCCTCGTCGGACAGCAGGTTGCCGAACACGACGACGCGCGGGTTGTACATGGCCTGCAGCACGTACACGCGCCGGTCGCCACCGTCCAGATAGAGCGGCGACTCTTCCAGCGCGGGCTCGGGCACGCGGCTGGCCGGCGGCAGGCCCCGCGCCACGGCTTCTTCTTCCAGGTGGGTCTTGAGCGTGGCTTCGAGCGCATCGACGGCCACCGATTCGTCCCAGCCCGACGCCAGCATGGACTTGAGCACGGCCTCGGGGCCATGGCCCGCGCGCGCCTGCTCCACGATCCACTGGCGCAGTTCGGGCGTGACGGCTTGGCGGCTCATGCGTGGCTCCTTATTTCGAAGGCGCCTCGCGCCGGAACACGAGGCGGTCCTCATCGGAAGCTTCGGGGGCGAAGGCATAGCCTTCGGCATCGAACGTCTTGAGCCTGGCCACGCTGGCGATGCGGTGGCGGATGGCATGGCGTGCCATCAGGCCGCGCGCGCGCTTGGCCGAGAAGCTGATGATCTTGTAGCCGCCCGCGCGCTTTTCCTCGAACACGCACTCGACCACACGCGCGCCCAGCACTTTGCGGTCCACCGCGCGGAAGTACTCCTGGGACGCGAGATTGACGACCACGGGCGACTTCTCGCCAGCCTGGCGTTCGTTCAGGTAGGTCGAGATGCGCTCGCCCCAGAACTGGTAGAGGTCGCGTCCCCGCGCGTTGGCCAGCTTCGTGCCCATTTCCAGGCGATACGGCTGCATGCGGTCGAGCGGGCGCAGCACGCCGTACAGGCCCGACAGGATGCACAGATGCTGCTGCGCCCAGTCGAGCTCGCGTGCCGTCAGGCTGCGCGCATCGAGCCCGCCGTACACATCGCCATCGAAGGCCAGCGCGGCCTGCCGCGAATTGGCGGCGGTGAAGCGCGACTTCCAGCTGCCGAAGCGCGCGGCGTTGAGCGCGGCCAGCTCGTCGCTGATCGACATCAGCGACGACAGGTCGGCCGGCGTCTTCTCCCTGAGCACGCCGACCAGTTCGGCCGAATCGCGCACGAAGCCCGGCAACGTGTGCGGCACGCCGGGGGGCACGGGGGTGTCGTAGTCGAGCGACTTGGCGGGAGACAGGAGGAACAGCATGCGCTAGGGACGGGATTGATTCTTCTGGCCCGGACCGCTCGGGGCGGCACGGGTGGCGCAACCCGTTCGCGCGGGATGCGGGCCAATACGCATTATCGGCGGACCCTGTAACGGCCTTGCCCCACGGGGTCTTCGCCGGGGCGGCCTGCCACGGCGACACCGCGCATGTCTTTGATCCATGGCATGGATCTCGCTTTGGACATTGGACGTCCAACCTCCCGCCCTCTTCTGGGGACGTCCAGACCTCTTGCCCACATGTCCGCCGATATCCAGCTTCGCAACGTGACCCGCCGCTTCGGCGCCCATCTGGCGCTCGACACGGTGGACCTCGACATCGCCGCCGGCCAGTTCATCGCGCTGGTAGGCCCTTCGGGCTGCGGCAAGACCACGATGCTGCGCCTCGTGGCGGATCTGGACCAGCCCAGCGGCGGCAGCGTACTCATCAGTGGTCAGTCGCCCTCGGCCATGCGGCGCCAGCGCAAACTGGGCCTGGTGTCGCAGCGGCCGGCCGTGCTGCCCTGGAAGCGCGCGGCGGCCGACGTCGAATTCACCCAGCAGGTCACCGGCCGCGAAGGCCTTCCCGCGCGCGGCCTGCTGCGCCACTTCGGCCTGGCCGGCCATGAAGACAAGCTGCCGCACCACCTCTCGGGCGGCATGCTGCAGCGGGTGAACTTCGCCAGCGCCATCGCGCACGATCCCGACGTGCTGCTGATGGACGAGCCCTTCTCCGCGCTCGACGAGATGAAGCGCGAGGAACTGGGCCTGTGGCTGGGTGCCGAGCTCGCGCGCCGCCCCAAGACCGTGCTGTTCGTGACCCACCACGTGGACGAAGCCGTGCTGCTGGCCGACCGCGTGATCGTGTTCTCGCCCGCGCCGGGCCGCATCCTGGCCGACATCCCTGTGACCGCGCCGCGCCCGCGCACGGCGGCGTTCCGCACCGACCCGCAGTTCGTCGAGATCACCGACCGCATCCGCGGCCTGCTGTTCGGCAACTGGCGCCACGCCGCCTGACGGCCAGAACAGCGTCCTCCACGCGATCGCCCCACGGATTTCGCCATGAACACAACGACCGCTCCGGCCACGCCCGCCCATCCCGCCACGACGGCCTCCGCGCCCGCCGCCGCGCCGGCCGAAGCCGCACGCGCCCTGCTCGCGCGTGCGCTGCGCCTGGTCTCGCGCATCGCCTTTCCTGTCGCCTCGATCCTGGGCCTGTGGTATCTGGCCATCGCGTTCTCGGGCCTGCCCGAGTTCGTGATCCCGCGTCCCACGCAGGTGCTGGCCGTGCTGACGAACGAGACGTCCTTCGTCACCCAGCACCTGGTGGTCACGCTCAAGGCCGCGGCCCTGGGCTTCCTGTTCGCCAACATCGTGGGCATCAGCCTGGCGGTGCTGTTCACGTCCCTCAACATCTTCCAGCGCCTGCTCATGCCCGCCGCGATCACGCTGCGCAACGTGCCCTACGTGGCGCTGGCCTCGGTGCTGGTGCTGGCCGTGGGCGACGGGCTGTGGACCAAGGTCATCATCGTCACCATCGCGGGCTTCTTTCCGGTGCTCGTGAACACCATGCGCGGTCTGCGATCGGTGGACACGGTGGTGCTCGACCGCATGCGCATCCTCGACGTGAGCCCGTGGAAGGTGTTCCTCAAGGTGCGCCTGCCGTATTCGGTGCCCTACATCCTGGCGGCTCAGGAGATCACGGGCTCGGGCAGCATCATCGTGGCGATTGCGGCCGAATGGATGATCTCCTCCGAGGGCCTGGGCTACGTCATCAACCGCGCCATGGCCCAGTACCGCGGCGATCAGGTCTATGCGGTCGCGCTGCTCGCGGCCGTGCTGTCCTACTCCATCT
>JAGOCV010000224.1 GCA_017998575.1 Burkholderiaceae bacterium | reverse complement strand
CGCCCGTGGTGGGCGAACCGGCGAATGACCCTGCGCCCCGCACCACGCCCAGCCTCGCGGCTGCGTGAGGTGCACGACGCGATTGGCGGCGCTCAGTGTGCCGCTACCGCGCTGCTGGCAGCAAGCCTGCCTGGGCGCATGAAAACAAGGCCGATGACTGCCGCCAGCAACGCGCAGCCCGCCCCGAGCAGGAACGCGAGCTGATAGCCGCCATTGAGTGCCGTGACGGCCGTGGCGCCGGCTGCCCGCAGACCCGCGGTGCGGGCCTCGGCGAAACTGGCCAGCACGGCCAGGCCCAAGGCTCCGCCCATCATGAAGGACGTGTTGACCACCCCCGAGGCAAGCCCGGATTCGTGTTCGGGCACGTCGCTCATCGCGGCCATCAGGATCGGATTGAAGGCGAGCCCCGCACCCAGGCCCAGCAGCACCATGCCCGGCAGCACGTGCAGCCAGAAGCTGCCGCCCTCGGGCGCCAGCGAGAACAGCCACAGCCCCAGCGCCGCCACCAACAGGCCGCAGGCGAGCGGTGCACGGATGCCGAAACGCATGACGATGCGGGCTGACCAACCCACCGACAGCACCGCCATGACCAGGTTGCCGGGCAGAAAGGCCAGGCCCACGCGCAGGGCGTCGTAGCCCAGGACCTGCTGCAGATACAGCGCCGAGACGAAGAACCACGCGAACATGCCGGCGGCCCACAGCACGCCCATCACGTTGGCCGTGGCCACGTTGCGCAGCGCGAACAGCGACAGCGGCATCAGCGGCGAGGCCACGCGCGACTCGATGGCGACGAACGCGGCCATGAGCGCCGCAGCCGCGCCCAGCATCAGCAGCGTGCGGGCCGACGTCCAGCCGGCAGTGTTGCCGTCCACCACCGCGTACACGGCCAGCATGAGCGACAGCGTGACCGTGACGGCGCCGCCCACGTCCAGCCGCGCATCGGCCACACGCTCGCCATCGGCCGGAAGCAGCGCCAGCACGGCCGCATACACGGCGATGCCCAGCGGCAGGTTCACCAGGAAGATCCAGTGCCAGCTGAGGGCGCTGGTCAGCACGCCGCCCAGCAGCACGCCCAGGCTGCCGCCACCCGCGCACACGAAGCCGAAGATGCCCATCGCCCGTGTCCGACCGGCCGCATCCGGGAAGAGATTCATGATGAGCGAGAGCGCCACGGCCGACACCACCGCGCCGCCCAGGCCTTGCACCGCGCGTGCGGCGACGAGCAGGCCCTGCGTGTTCGCCAGGCCGCAGGCCAGCGACGCCAGCGTGAACAGGGTGAGGCCGGCCAGGAACAGCCGCCGCTGACCGAACAGGTCGGCCAGCCGTCCGCCCAGCAGCAGGAAGCCGCCGAAGGTGAGCAGGTAGGCGTTCACGACCCACACCAGGCCCGTCTCGGTGAAGGCGAGATCCTGGCGGATCGAGGGCAGGGCGACGTTTACGATCGTCGAATCGAGCACGATCATCAGCTGGCCGAAGCACAGCAGCAGCAGTGCCAGCCAGCGGCGGCGGGGGTCGAGGGTGTCACGCATGCAGGTTTGTTTCTTCTGGCGGTGATGCGCGCGGGCGCGTGTGGCCGGGGTCAGGAAGCGGTCGACACGATCCAGGGCAGGCCGAAGCGGTCGTCGACCATGCCGAAGCGTGCGGCAAAGAAGGTCCGGGACATGGGCATTTTCACGCTGCCGCCGTCGGCGAGCGCATCGAACACCTTCTGCGCCTGCGTTTCGTCACCGAGTTCCACATACAGCGACGAGCCGCTGCCGAAGCTTGCCTTGCCGCTGCAGTAGCCGTCGCTGCACATGAATTCCGACTCGCCGATGCGCAAGTGGGCGTGCATCACCTTCTCCTGGGCACCGGGCGGCATCTGGCCTTCTGGCGGCGGCTCGGGGGCATCCTTCATGCGCATCAGCATGAGCACCTCGGCGCCCAGCGCAACGCGGTAGAAACCGATGGCCTCTTCGGCCCGGCCTTCGAACGAGAGGTAGGGAACGATCTTCATACGCTTCTCCTTGGGGTCAGTACTCGACCTGGGCCTTGAAGCCGCCCCAGAACATGCGGCGGCCGTCGAAGGGCATGCTCTGCGGTCCCATCCCGGCGATGCGCGGGTCGGCCATGACCTTCCTGTTGACCGAGTCGCGGTGCCTGCGCGACTTGTAGGTGATCCAGGAGAACCAGACGACTTCATCGTCCTTGAGCTTCACGGCTTGCGGAAACGAAGTCAGCTTGCCGGGCTTGACGTCGTCCGCGACGCATTCCACGTATTCGAGCGCGCCGTGCTCCATCCATACCTTGCCGGCCTTGCGGGCCACGCGCCGGTAGGCGGCGATGTTGGCGCGGGGAACGGGCAGCACGAAACCATCGACGTATCGGGCCATGGGAGTTTCCTTTCTGCTTTCAGCGTTGTGTGCATCCACGACGAATGGCGTGTGGGCGTATCGACAGGCCGCATGCAAAAAACCGCCAGGCCGTGCGAGCGGGTCGTCCGGCCATGGTGCCGTGCCCGCACGCGGCGCCCTACAGGGTTTGCGCCGCTGGCGTCGCAGCGGCATCGGCGCGCGCCGTGCCCCGGCCCTGGAAGTGGCGCGGCGGGCGGCCCATGGCGGCGCGGAACATGGCCGTGAACGCGCTTTCGCTGGCGTAGCCGGTGGCCTGCGCCACCTGGCCCACCGGCTGGCCGCGCGTGAGCAGGGGCAGCGCGTGGGCCAGCACCACCTGCTGGCGCCAGTGCTGGTAGGTGGTGCCCAGTTCGTCGCGGAACAGCCGCGCCATCGTGCGCTCGCTCGCGCCCATGTCGGCCGCCCACTCGGCCAGCGTGGCGCGCCGGGCCGGCTGGCGCATGACGGCTTCGCACAGCGAGCGCAGGCGCTTGTCGCCCGCGGCGTCGGGCATGGGCACGCCCAGCGCCTGCGTGCTGGCACGCGAGAGTTCGTCCTGTACCAGGCGGGTCAGCAGCGATTCGCGCCCGGTCTGCGTGGGGTCGTGCGCGGCGATGTCCAGCGCAGCCACGGCCTCGCGCAGCAGCGCGCTCACCTCGATCACGCGGCAGGCTGTCCAGTCGGGCGGCACGGCAGAGGCGTCGATGTAGAGCGTGCGGAACTCGGCGGCCTCCAGCACCGTGACGGCGTGGCGCACGTCGGGCGCGATCCACACCGCGCGTGTGGGCGGCACGATGTAGGTGACTTCGGCGCCGGTCTGGTCGGCCACGGCCGCCACGCGCACCACGCCTTCGCTGCAATAGGCCAGCTGGGCCCAGGCGTGGCGGTGCGGCTCGAAATGCGTGTCGGCCGCCAGGTGGCGGGCACGCACACGCACGGGGCGCTGCGGCGTCGGGGTATAGGCGGCGTCGATGTCCAGCGGAATGGGGCGCAGGGGGCGGAGCAGGGTGACCATGGGGTGCTGCAGGGCTTTGTCTTGAAACCGATGATTGATGGCGTTCCGTCGCCAATCGGAAGCCGGCCGCGAGACTACCATCGCTCCCATGTCCAGCACAAGCACAACCACGGGCACGCCCCTGCGCCAGGATGCGGGCGTGATCGGCCTCGTCGGCATCGCGCACCTCATCAGCCACTACAGCCAGCTCCTGCTGGCGCCGCTGTTCCCCTTCCTCAAGACCGAGTTCAACGTGGGCTACGCCGAACTGGGCTTCCTGATGACGATCTTCTTCGTCGTCTCGTGCGCGGTGCAGGCGGGCTCCGGCTTCGTGGTCGACCGCTTCGGCGCGCGCCCCATCCTGTTTGGCGGGCTCGCGTTGCTGGGCGTGGCCGCGCTGGGCTTTGCGGCCAGCACCAGCTACGCGATGCTGGCGTTGTTCTCGGTGGTGGCGGGCGTGGGCAACGGCGTGTTCCATCCGGTGGACTACACCTTGCTCAACCGCAAGGTCAGCGGCGCGCGCCTGGGCCACGCCTACAGCGTGCATGGCATCACCGGAAGCCTGGGCTGGGCCCTGGCGCCGGCCATGCTGGTGCCTCTGGCCATCGCGTTTTCGTGGCGTGTGGCGCTGGTGGCCGCAGCCGTGCTCGCTTTCGCGGTGCTGGCCGTGCTGCTGGTCTTCCGCGAGCGGCTGGCCTTGCCGCCCGCGCACCGTGCGGCGCCGGGCGGTGCGGCGGCTGCGGCACAGCAGGGCAGCGCGTTCGGCTTCCTCGCCATCCCCTCGGTGTGGATGTGCTTTGCGTTCTTCTTCGTCTATGCGGCCGTGCTGTCGGTGGTGCAGACGTTCGCGCCGGCCGCGGCCGGCTATCTGCACGAGGTGCCCACCTCGCTGGTGGCCATGTGCCTCACCATCTTCATGGTGGCCAGTGCCTGTGGCATGGTGCTGGGCGGCTTTCTGGCGGCCGATCCGTCGCGTTGCGAGCGTGTGGTGGCCGTGGGCTTTGCCATCGCGGCTGTCATGGCGCTGGCGCTGGGCTTCATGCAGATGCCTGGCACGCTGGTGCCGGTGCTGTTCGCCGTGATGGGTTTCGGCTCGGGCATCGCGGGCCCCTCGCGCGACCTGCTGGTCAAGCGTTCCACGCCAGAGAACGCCACCGGCCGTGTGTATGGCGTGGTCTATTCGGGCCTGGACATCGGCCAGGCCGTCACGCCGCTGGTGTTCGGCTGGATGATGGACCACGGCCAGTTCCGCAGTGTCTGGCTGGGGCTGGCGCTGCTGCAGGGCCTGCTGATCGCCAGTGCGTTCAACGTGCGCCGCGTGCGCCGCACGGCGTTGCCGGCGGGCGGCGCACCGGCCTGAGATCAGCCGCTTTCGAGGAGTCTTTTCTGGATCCGATGTTGTGGGCGCTGGTGGCCGGCGCCATGGTCGCCGGTTTCGTACAGGGCCTGTCGGGCTTCGCCTTCGGCCTGGTGGCGATGAGCATCTGGGCCTGGTTCCTGCCGCCGCAGATCGCCGCGATGATGTCGCTGTTCGGCGCGCTCACGGGACAGGTGATCGGTGCCTTCACGGTTCGCAGGGGTTTCGAATGGCCGCTGCTCTGGCCGTTCCTCGCCGGTGGCCTGGTCGGTGTGCCGCTGGGTGTATGGGCCGTTCCCTTGCTCGACGTGCAACTGCTCAAGGCCGGCCTGGGCGCGTTGCTGGCCACGTGGTGCCCGGTGATGCTGTTCGCGGCACGCCTGCCGGCCGTGCGCTGGGGCGGCCGCCTGGCCGATGGCGTGATCGGATCGGCCGGCGGCTTCATGGGCGGCGTGGGCGGCTTCGCGGGCGCGGTGCCCACGCTGTGGTGCGCATTGCGCCAGTTCCCCAAAGACAGGCAACGCACGGTGGTCCAGAACTTCAACCTGTCGGTGCTGGCCATGGCGTTCGCGGGCAACGTGGCGGGCGGCAACATCACGCGCGAGATGCTGCCGCTGTTCGCACTGGTGGCGCCGGCAGTGCTGCTGCCTTCGATCCTGGGCTCGCGCCTCTATATCGGCATCAGCGAGCAGACCTTCCGGCGCATCGTGCTGACGCTGCTCACGTTCTCGGGCGTGGCCTTGCTGGCGTCCTCGGTGCCTGCGCTGCTGGCGCGCTGAGGCGCTGACGCGCGTTACTGCGCCGGCTTGTCGGCCGCGATCAGCAGGAACGACGGCCGCCGCCGCTGGCTGGCCAGCCAGGGCTGGCGTGCCATGTCGTCTGCCGAGGGCACGGGCTCCAGCAGGCGCGCGAAGCGCAGCCCCGCACCGGCCACGCCGTCCAGCAGCGTCTGCACCGTGCGGTGGTGCTTGATCACGCCGTCGATGAACCAGTGCGTGTGGCGCGGGCCTTCGTCCTGGTAGCCGTCGACGGGCCAGTGCGACTCGCGGCCGGCCGCGTCGCGGTGCCATTGCTGCGTGGCCACGGCGGTGGCGATCGGGTGCTCGACCGAGAATGCCAGCCGCGCGCCCGGCGCCATCAGCGCCGCGATGCGCGCGAGCGCGGCCGGATAGTCGGCCACATAGTGCAGTGCCAGCGACGACACCACGAGGTCGAACACTTCGTCGTCTTCCTCCGCTTCCAGCGTCTCGAGGGCCTGCCGGCGGTACTGGATCGGCAGCCGCACCGGCGTGCGGGCGCGTGCCACTTCCAGCATGCGCGACGAAATGTCCACGCCCACCACCTGCGCCGCGCCGGCAACGCAGGCATGGCGCGCGAAGCCGCCGAAGCCGCAGCCGACATCGAGCACGCGAAGGCCCGCGAGTGATGGCGGCAGCAGCGAGTCGAGCGCGGGCTGCTCCAGCGCCTCGTTGAGCGCCGGGCCGTCCTCGCGCAGACGGCGGTAGCCCTCGAAGAACTGCGGGTCGTCGTAGACGTTCTGCGGCACGCGTTTGCCCCAGCGGCCGTGTCAGGCGGCCAGGTGCGCGTCCAGCCGCGCCAGGCCGTCGAGCGTGCGCAGGCAGGCCTCGGCCGCCTCGGTGCCCTTGACGGCAAAGTGGCGGTGGAAGTACTTGCGGTGCTCGGCGTGCTCGTGGAAGTGGTGCGGCGTGAGCACGGCCGAGAACATGGGCACGCCGGTCTCCAGCTGGAGATCCATGATGGCGCTGACCACCGTGTTGGCAACGAACTCGTGGCGATAGATGCCGCCATCGACCACCAGCGCGCAGCACACCACGGCCGCGTAGCGGCCCGAGGCGGCCAGGCGCTTGGCATGCAGCGGGATCTCGAACGCGCCGGGCACGTCGAAGACGTCGACGCGCTCGCGCGCCACACCCTGGCGCTCCATCTCGGCAAGGAAGGCGTCGCGCGCCTGATGGACGATGTCCGCGCGCCACTGCGCTTCGACGAAGGCGATGCGGCGTTCGCCGCCGGCGGCGAGCGCGGAAGAAGGAAGGTCGTTGAGCTGACTCATGG
>JAGOCV010000223.1 GCA_017998575.1 Burkholderiaceae bacterium | reverse complement strand
CTACCATGGTGCGGCCGTCCTCGCCCAGCAGCGGGCCCGCGAAGGCGATGCGGTCGGCCATCGCGGCCAGGTAGTCCTTGTGCGCGGGCCGCACGGCGATGCGCACGTCGCCCAGCCGCGGATCGTCGAGCAGATGGAAGACGTAGATCATGCGGCCGCCTTCGCGGCAGCCGCACCCTGGCGCCGGCCGGCCGCTCGCTCGGGTGCGAGCACGAAGTCGAATTCGAGCAGGTAGCTGCCGTCGGCCTGCTGCTTCCAGTCGGCCACCAGCGACTGCCGCACGCCGAACACGGCATCGGAGTCGAGGTACGGATCGCCGTCGCGGAACACGTGGGTGACCAGGCGCTCGAAGCCCGGCGCCGTGATCATGAAATGCAGGTGCGCGGGGCGCCACGGATGGCGCTTGGTGGCGCGCAGCAGGTCGCCCACGGGGCCGTCATGCGGAATGGGATAGGCCTCGGCGCGGATGGTGCGGAAGTGGAAGCGCCCGTCGGGCCCCGCGTGCAGCACGCCGCGCGCGCGGTGCTCGTCCTGCCCTTCGTATTGCACGTCGTAGTTGCCCTCGGCATCGGCCTGCCAGACCTCGATGGTGGCGCCGGGCACCGCTTCGCCATCCAGCCCGCGCACGCTGCCGCGCACGATGCAGGGCTCGCCCGGCGCGCCGTTGGCCACGTCTTCGCCGTGTTCGTAGTGCGGCGCGTTCTCGACGTGGAAGGGCCCGAAGACGGTGGCCTCGGTGCAGCCCTGCGGCTTGTCGTTGTTCATGGCCACGGTGAGCATCGAGAGCCCCAGCGTGTCCGACAGCAGGATGAATTCCTGCCGCTTGTCGTCGGTCTTGTGGCCGCAGGCGGTGAGGAACTCGATGCCCTTGAACCACTCGTCCTCGGTCAGCCGCACCTCCCGCGCGAACGCGTGCAGGTGCTGCACCAGGCTGGTCATGATTTCCTTCAGGCGCGGATCGGGCGTCTGCGCCAGCCGGCCGAGCACGGCCTGGGTGATGGTGTCCTGCGTCAGGTTGCGCATGTGCGGTTCTCCCTTGGAATGCGCGGCGATTACGTGGGGCTGCGCGCTGTCGATGTCACTCGGCCTTGATGCCGATGTCGCGAACGATACGGGTCCAGCGTTCGACGTCGCGGCGCACCAGCGCGTCGGCCTCAGCGCCCACCAGCGCCATCGGCGTGCCGCCGGCCTTCTCGAAGCGCTCGCGCACGTCGGGCGCCGCGGCCACCGCCTGGAACTCGGCGCGCAGGCGGGCCAGGTCGGCCGGCGGCGTGCGGGCCGGCGCGAAGTAGCCGAACCACGATTCGAGTTCGAGCGGGGCCACGCCGGTTTCGCGGATGGTGGGCACGCCGGGATGCATGGGATTGCGCTGCGCGCCCGAGACGGCCAGCGCCTTGAGCGAGCCGTTGTCCACGTGCGGGCGCGCGGTCGGCGAGAGGTCGAAGAACACATCGACGCGGCCGCCCAGCAGGTCGGTATAGGCCGGCTGCGCGCCGCGGTAGGGCACGTGCGTGAGTTCCACGCCGGCCAGGCGCCACAGCGCCGCGGCCAGCACGTGCTGGCCCGAGCCGGTGCCGCCCGAGGCGTAGTTGAGCTTGCCGGGGTTGGCCTTGGCGTGGGCGATGAGTTCCGGCAGCGTGTTGAACGGCAGATCCTTGCGGCCGATCAGCGTATAGCTGTAGGCGACGGCCAGTCCCACCGGCGTGAAGTCGCGCAGCGGGTCGTAAGGCAGGTTGGCGTACAGGCCGGGATTGAGCGCGATGTTGGACACCGAGCCCGTGAGCAGCGTGTAGCCGTCGGCTGGCGCCTTGGCCGCCGCGTCGGTGCCCACCACGGTGCCGGAGCCGGTGCGGTTTTCCACCACCACGGGCTGGCCCAGGCGCACGGCCATCTTCTCGGCCAGCACGCGGCCGACGAAATCGAAGCCGCCGCCCGGCGGCTGCGGCACGATGACCTTCAGGGGCTTGTTGGGATAGCCCCCGGCTGCCGGGGCCTGCGCGATGGCGGGCGCGGCGGCCAGCAGGGCCAGGGCGCCACCGGCGGCGGCGCGTGCGATGTGGATCGCGATGTCTCGCATGTCTTGTCTCCTCTCGTTATTCATTTCAGGGCCGGCCCGCGCCGGTCACCACGGTGCCTCTCAGCGCTCCAGCGGCTTGCCGGCCAGCCAGTCGGCGCCACGCCGGTACAGGTCCTGCACGCCGGGGCCCTTGAGCATGGGCATGTCCATCTTCACCGTGTAGCCGATGCGCGTCTGGATATAGGCCAGGTGGCGATAGCCCTCGGGGTAGGTGGCGAGCTGGGCCGCGTCGAGCTTGACGGTGGCCGACGGATCGACCGGATCGATGCGGTCTTTTTCATAGATGGGCTGGCGGTGCACCACGCCCCAGCGGCCCTCGCGCTTCTCGATGAAGTCGTAGAAGCGGCCGGTGCACAGCACGTCGCACAGCACGCCTTCGACCTCGCCGCGCTGCGAGATGGTCATCTTGGTTTGCGCGATGGCGCGGTGGCCCGCTACGTCGATGGACGAGCCGCCCAGGAAGTGCAGGATGCTGACGCCCTTGTCCCAGCCTTCGCGCGTGACGCGGATGAAGTCTTCGAACGGACCCTGGAACCAGGTGGCCATCATCACGCCGTCGTCGTGCCAGACGGTGCGAAAGCGCTCCCAGTCTCCGGCGTCGCGCCACACGGCCCAGTTTTCCACCAGCTGGCGGATGCGCCACTGCTCGGTCAGAAGTTCGTCCTGCATATCGGGTACTGCTCCTCGGGTTATTTCTGTAACGGCCGACTGTAAAAGCCGCCCACAATTCAGCCAACATCGCGGGCGCAAATGACTTTTCCGCGCAGCGAAAGAAAGCACGACGTATGGACCGCTGGACCGAAATCGAGCTGTTCGTCCAGGTGGCCGAAACCGGCAGCCTCACACGCGCGGCCGAAGCCCTCGAACTCTCCAACGCCGCCGCCAGCCGCCACCTCACGGCGCTGGAAGCGCGGCTGGGCGCGCGCCTGGTCGAGCGCAACACGCGCCGGCTGTTCCTCACCGAAACCGGGCAGGAATTCTTCCATCGCGCCAAGGCCATCCTGGCCGAGCTCAAAGACGCCGAGTCGGCCGTCAACGCGGCGCAGCTCGACCCCAGCGGCGTGCTGCGCATCACGGCATCGCTGTCGTTCTCGCTGCACCACGTGGCGCCGATCCTGCGCGAGTACACGGCGCGCTATCCCAAGGTGCGCGTGCACGTGGAAGCCGCCAACCGCTACTTCGACATCATCGACAACAACATCGACGTGGCGATCCGCAACCGCGAGTACGAGCCCGACTCCAACATCACCATCCGCCGGCTGGCCGAGACGCGCCGCATCCTCACCGCCTCGCCGCGCTACCTGGCGCAGCACGGCTTCCCGAAGACGCTGGACGACCTGCAGCGCCACCACCTGCTGATCTACACCCACGCCAACAACCCGCAGGAGCTGCGCTTCACGCGCGAGGGCGTATCCACCACCGTGGCCGTGCAGGGCCTGCTCGACTCCAACGACGGCCAGATCCTGCGCGCCGCCGCGCTCGACGGGCTAGGCATCCTGGTGCAACCGGTCTACATCGTCTACGACGACATCGTGGCCGGCCGCCTGGTGCCGCTGCTCGACGACTGGGACCTGCCGCGCATCACGGTCAACCTGGCGTACCCGAGCCGCAAGCACCTGTCGGCCAAGGTGCGCACGTTCATCGACTTCATCGCGGAGTATTTCGAGCGGATGGATTTCGAGCGGAAGTGGACAGGAAGGTTTTCCACTTACTGACGCCGCTTTCTTGCGCTTCCCGACGGGCCGCGCGCTGTCGGGAGGGCGGGGCGGGGGCCGCTGTGGGGGCTTCGATTCCGGCGCCCGCTGCGCGGGTTCCCTGCGCTTCTCGCAGGACGTGGCGGCTGCGATCGCTTCGCTTGGGCCGCTGAACGCGGCCCTGCGCATAAAGCGTTCTCGCCGGTCTGCTGCGCAGACTTCCCACGCCCTGCTGCGATGCTCGGCACCGGAGAGGCGCCCCCACAGCGGCCCCCGCCCCACCCGCCCGACAGGGGTACAGCCGCGGTGCTCATGGATCTCGCGCCACCTTCCCGCCCTGGAACTGTTCGCGCGACACGCTGTGCCCACAAGGCCGGGTGGGCCTGTGTCGCCGCGCGTTTGCGACGCCGAGCAGCACAGCGATCGAGGGGAAGTCTGCGCAGCAGACCGGCGAGAACGCTTTATGTTCTGTTCGCGTTCAGCGAACAGGACGAAGCGATCGCAGCCGCCCTCGATGAGCGAGCAGCGCAGGGCACCCGCGCAGCGGGCGTCGCTGTCGCGCGGCGACACAGGCCCGCCCGGCCTTGCCCCACGAAAGACAGGGCGATCAACTCCAAGTGGGTCGCCGCCCCTCCCACGCATCCTGCAACAACGCCCGGATCGCCCCACGCTCCAGCGCCCGCGGATTCGGATACTGGTTCTGCATCGCGATATCGCAGGCCCGATCCAGATCCTCGGCCTTCATGCCGATGTCACGCAGCGCCACCGGCGCGCCGTTCGTCTGCGCCAGATCGAACACCGCCCCTGGCGCCTCGCGACCTTCGGCCACGCCCAGCGCCCGCGCAATGCGATCCATGGCCTGCGGCGCCGCCGCCGCGTTGTAGGCCAGCGCATGCGGCAACACCACCGTGTGTGTCTCGGCATGCGGCAGGTTGAAGCTGCCGCCCAGCGTGTGGCAGAGCTTGTGGTGCAGCGACATGCCCACCGTGCCCAGCACGATGCCGCACAGCCACGCGCCATACAGCGCATCGGCCCGTGCCTGGGTATCGGCCGCGTTGGCGCGGACGCCCGGCAGCGCACGGCCCAGCGCGGCGATGCCCTCCTCGGCCATCAGGTCGATCACCGGATTGCCTTCAGTCGAATACAAGCCCTCGGCCGCGTGCGCGATGGCGTTGATGCCGCTCGTCACCGACAGGCCCACCGGCAGCGACAGCGTCAGCTCCGGGTCGTAGATCACCGTGCGCGGCAGCACACGCAGGTCGCGCCCCGTCTTCTTGAGCCCGCCTTCCGTGATGCCGTAGATCGGCGTCATCTCCGAGCCCGCGTACGTGGTGGGAATCGCCAGGATCGGCAGACCCGAATCCAGCGCGATCGCCTTGCCCAGGCCCGTGGTCGACCCGCCGCCGATGGCCACGGCGCAATCGGCGCCCAGCTTCGCGGCCACCTCGCGCGCCTCGCGCGCCGTCTCGATCGGCACGTGCATCACCGCGCGGTCGAAGATACCGGCCGCGCGTGCGCCCAGCAGACCGGCCACGCGCTCGGCCGACGCGCGCTGCTCGGGCGTGGACAGCACCAGGGCGCGCGTCGCACCCATCGTGGTGATCTCGTCGGCCAGCTTCGACAGCGCGCCCGCGCCGAACACCACGCGCGCAGGCAGGCCGTTGTAGGTGAATGCTCTCATCGGTTCGTTCCGTTCTTCAACGTTCTCATTCGAGGCGATTGTCCAGCCCTGCCGCCCGTTCGGCCGAACGGATGATGGCCGCGTAGTCGTCGCCGCCCTCGCCGTGCGCCAGCGCATCCAGCATCAGCTGCTGCGTCATCGCCGTCTGCGGCAGCGGCACCTGCGTCTGGCGGCCGGCGCCGAGGATCAGCGACAGGTCCTTCATCATCTGCTCCACCGTGAAAGTGGGCGTGAAATCCCGCTCGGCCAGTTGCACCGACTTGGCCCGCACGATGGGCGAGCCCACGGCGCTGGCGCCGATCACCTGCCACATGTCGCGCCAGTCCAAGCCACCCTTGCGGCCCAGCGTGAGCGCCTCACCCAGCATGGCCGAGGTCTGCACGATCATCAGGTTGACCACCAGCTTCATCAGCCGCGCCTGCTCGGCTTCGCCCAGCCAGAAGCATTGCGGCCCCAGCCGCTGCAGCAGCGGCAGCAGCGTGTCGTAGGTTTCGCGCGGCCCCGATGCCATCACCGTGAGCTGCGCGGCCTCGGCCATCTTGTTGTTGCCCGACACGGTGCAGCGCAGGTAGCGCACGCCGGCGGCCTGCACCTGGCGCGCCACGTCGGCGGATGCCGTGGGCGACACCGTGCTCGTGTCCACCCAGGCGCTGCCGGCGCGCGCATGCTGCGCCACCAGCGTAGCGACGGCGCGCAGCGCATCGTCGTGCGGCAGCGACGACCAGATCACGTCCGCCGCACCGATGGCAGACGCAGCCTCGCTGACCGCTTCGAGCCCAGCCGTGCGCGCCAGCGACAGGCTGGCCTCGCTGGTATCGCCCACCGTGACGGCATGGCCGGCCGCGCGCAGGTGCACGGCCATGGGCAGGCCCATCTTGCCCACGCCCAGGACATGGATGCGTGTCGTCATGCGTTTTCTCCCACCGCGGCGGCGTAGTGCGACAGGTCGAGGAAGCGGTCGGGCGCGGGTGGCGTGCCGCCCCACATGCCTTCCATCTCGGCGCGCAGCGCCAGCACGGCGCTGAAGCCTTCGAGGTCGAGCCGCGCGTCGGGCGCCAGGCCCGAGCCGGGCGCGACCAGCGCGGCGTAGGTGCCCTCGGCCGCGGCCGCGTCGAGCTTGAAGCGCTCCACCAGCAGCGCCACCATCGCCGCCCGGTTGGCCGGTGCCATCACGTGGCGCTGCCCGGCCACGTAGGCGCGGATGTAGCGTCGCAGCTGATCGCCATGGGTCTGCGCCCAGCGCCGCAGCACGAAGGCGCCGGTGGCCTGGTAGGGGCCCAGCAGTTCGTGCTGGCTGCCCAGGCTGTGCAGCCCCTGGGCACGCACGGTGAACGAAAACGGCGGATTGATCATCGCGGCGGCCAGGCTGGCGT
>JAGOCV010000222.1 GCA_017998575.1 Burkholderiaceae bacterium | reverse complement strand
GACGTGGCCAGCGCGCGCGGCGGCCGTGAGGCGCTGGCCGCCATCGCCCAGGCACACGCGGCCGGCACGCCCTTCGATGTCGTCGTCACCGACTGGAAGATGCCCGGCATGAACGGCGTCGAGCTGGCCACGCAGGTGCGCGCGCTGGCGCTGCAGCCTTCGCCGCGCGTGGTAGTCGTCACCTCGTTCAACCGGGACGAGGTGGTCAAGGCCTGCCTGCAGGCCGGCGCTGTGCGCGTGCTGGTCAAGCCGGTCAGCGCCTCGACGCTGTTCGACACGCTGGCCGACTCGCTCGCGCAGCGCCGCGCCGACGAGGGCGCGCCGGTGCTGCGCCGCTCCATCGGCGAGGTGGCGCCGCTGCTCAAGGGCGCGCGCGTGCTGCTGGTGGAAGACAACGCCGTCAACCGCGAAGTGGCCGTGGGCCTGCTGGAGCAGCGGGGCGTGGTGATGGACGTGGCCGGCGACGGCGCGGTGGCGCTCGACATGCTGCGCCGCGCGCCCGCCGGACGCTGGACGGCCGTGCTCATGGACATGCAGATGCCCGTGATGGACGGCCTGGCCGCCACGCGCGAGATCCGCAAGATGCTGCGCCACCGCTCGCTGCCCATCATCGCGATGACGGCCAACGCGCTCGAAGGCGATCGCCAGCTGTGCCTGGCCGCGGGCATGAACGACTACATCCCCAAACCCATCGACGAGCGCGTGCTGCTGTCGGTGCTGGCGCGCTGGGTGGAGCGCAGCCAGGCCCTGGCGGCGGCCGACGAGGGCGATCCGCACGGCGAGCAATTGGAGGCGGTCGATTCCGAATTCGGCTTCGGCGCCGGCCAGCGCACCGAGGTTGACGTGCTGCTGCCCGAAGGCGGCGCCCCGGACGTGGCCGCCGCCATCGCGGCCGACACCGGCCTGCTCGCTGCCCTGGAGACGCTGGACTCGGCGGCGGCTCACGAGGTGCGCTCGTCGCTGGGGATGATCTCGGGCTACGGCACGCTCCTGCAGCGCAAGTACGCCGATGAACTGCGGGGCGTGGTGGCCGACCATGTGAACGACATGCGCGAGACGGCGATGGACACCGCCGGCTTCGTCACCGCCTGGCGAGAAGCCGCACGCGAGCTGCGCGCGCCGCTGGAGTTCGGCCCGCTCGATCTGGACACGCTGGTGACCAGCGCCGTGCGCGAATTCAGCGACAGTGGTCCGGCCGACGTCCGCGTCGCGCCCGGCCTGCCCCGGGCCTGGGGCGATGCACGCGCCGTGCGCCGCGTGCTGGGCGAGCTGCTCTCCCATGCGCGCCGCGCGACGGCGCCCGGTCAGGCTGCCAGCGTGGTCATCGACGCGACGCGTGCCGGCGGCTGCGTCGTACTCACGCTCACCGATGCCGTGGCGCTGCCCGAGAAGGCGCGGCAGCAGCTGTTCAAGCCGGCCGCCCGCGACGCGCACGATGACGCGCCGGGGCTGGAGCTGGGCCTGTTCGTGGCCCACGCGCTGGCCGCGCGCGTCGGCGGGCGGCTGGCGATCGACGAGGGCGCAGCTGCGGGTACGCGCTTCGTGCTGTCGCTGCCGGAAGGCCAGGCTCAGGCGCCGCAGGCCTGAGCGCGCGTATTCAGCGGGCCTGGATGCGGATGGACGACACCATGCCGGTCAGCGCCGCCATGATCTGCTTGGTCCCGGCGTTGAGTTCTTTCAGCACGAAATGCACGCGCACGGCGGTGCGCTTGTCGCCCAGCAGCCAGACGAAGTGACGGCGGCCGTCGGCGCCGCTGGCCTGGCCGATGACTTCGAACTCGATGGTCTCGCGCGGGCTGGACGTTTCCTTCGGCTCGTCGAACTTCAGCTTGCGCTGATGGGCCCAGGTCTCGAAGGTCTCGACCAGGTCGTACATGTCGATGGGGCGCTGGCCCTCGCGCACGAAATAGGTGAAGTCGCTGATGCTGCCCACCGCGTCCAGGCTCTCGGGCGCCGCGTCGCGGTCGGCCTCGCCTGTGAACAGCATGTAGGCCGTCACGTCGTCGGTGTGGCTGGGCTGGATGCTCCAGCCGGCGGGCAGGGTGAACTGGTAGGTGTCGTGGTCGATGGAACTCATGGGTAATCTGCAATCAGCGGCGCCGGGCGGTCCGGCGGGCGATTGTCCACCAGAGCGGCAGGCGCCGGCCTAGCGGCGGTTCTTTCCGAGCCAGTAGCTCAGCAGTGACAGCACGACCAGCAGGGCCAGCGCCGACGCGATCAGCGAGCCGTGGATCCCCACCGCCTCGCCCGCCAGTCCGACGGTGACGCCCGCCGCCGCGCGCAGCCCGAGCGCCGACATGTTGAAGAGACCGATCACGCGTCCGCGCGAGGCGGCTGGCGCGTTCAGCTGAACCAGCGTCATGGCCATGCTGCTGAAGGCCAGCTCGAATACGCCCGCAGCGAACAGCAGCACCAGTGCCAGCGGGTACGAGCCCGTCGCGGCGAAAGACGCCAGCGAGACGCACCACAGCATCGCCATCAGCACCGCGACGCGAGGCGTGGTGGGCAGCAGGCCGCCGCGCGATTCCAGCAGCAGCACGGCCACCAGCGCGCCGGCGGCATCGGCCGCCAGCAGCATGCTGTAGGCCATGCCCGAATCGCCGTGGCCGAGGTCGTGCGCGAAGCCCGGCATCTGCGCCTGGTAGCTGTTGCCCACGAAGAACGACGCGCAGCCCGCCAGCACGATCATCGAGACCAGCAGCCGGTCCGACTTCACCTCGGCCACGGTGCGCCAGATGTCGGCAAAGCCCCGCACGGCACGCGCGGGCGCGGCGGCCAGACCCCTGAACTTGTGGCCGTAGGGGGCTTTCCAGAGCCAGAACACGGCCGGCAGGAAGAAGCAGGCGTTGACCACCAGGCCCCAGCGCGGTCCCACCGTCAGCATGATGGCCGCGCCCACCGCCGGGCCCACCAGCACGCCCAGCGTGCGCGCGGTGGCGTTGAGCCGCACGGCGCTGGGCAGGTCTTCGGTGGGCACGATGTCGTGCAGCAGCATCTGGCTGGCCCCCTGCCAGAGCACGCCCGCGCAACCGTGGATGGTGAGCAGCACCATGGCGTGCCACATCTGCAGCGTGCCCGTGATGAAGAAGAACGCCCAGCCCAGCGATGCGAGGATGAACAACCCCATGCCGCACTGGATCACGCGGCGCGGATCGAAGCGGTCGGACAGCGCGCCCGCCGGCACCGAGAACAGCAGGAACGGCAGCCAGTGCGAGATCACCGCGAAGCCGCCCAGAGCCGGCGAGTTGAACTGCTTGAACATCATCCAGTAGCTGATGACGTGCTCGATGTTGTCGGCCATCATCGCCAGCAGATAGGTGGCGAAGTGCGCCCGGAAGCCGCGGTGGCGGAAGGCGGGAAACGAGCGGCGTGGAGTCGGGGCGGGCAGGGTCATGGCGCGGGCGGGCCGATTCTGCGCCAGATCGGCCCTGCGTGCAGGGAGGCCGTATCGCCGCAACGGATGCGGCTACAATCGCCGCTTCGTCATTGGGGAGTAGCCGCCCTGCGCAATGCAGGGGCCCGCGTCAACACACTTGGCCTCACGGCCATGGCGCAGGCAGCCTTCGAGGCCTGGCAAGACCTTTGACCACACGTCCTCTGGTATTGGGCCGGGGATGCCGTGTGGTCTTTGGTCCGGCCCTGGAGTTCCCGTTCATCATGGAAGCCTTTCTCGTCTCCACCGGCGTCGTCGCGCTGGGAGAAATGGGCGACAAGACCCAGCTGCTGGCCATCGTGCTGGCTGCCGCGTTCCGCAAACCCCTGGTCATCATCGCCGGCATCTTCGTGGCCACCGTCGTCAACCATGCGGCGGCCGGCGCGCTCGGCGGCTGGGTGGCGGCCCAGCTGGGCCCCGACATCCTGCGCTGGGTCATCGGCATCTCGTTCCTCGCCATGGCCGGCTGGATGCTGATCCCCGACAAGCTCGACGACGACACCGCCAACCAGAAGCACCGCTTCGGCGTCTTCTGGACCACGGTGATCGCGTTCTTCCTCGCCGAGATGGGCGACAAGACACAGATCGCCACCGTGGCCCTGGCCGCGCGCTACCCCGAGGTGGTGCAGGTGGTGATGGGCACCACGCTGGGCATGATGCTGGCCAATGCGCCGGCCGTCTTCCTGGGCGACCGCATCGCGCAGAAGGTGTCGATGCGGCTGGTGCACGGCATCGCTGCCGCCATCTTCGCGGTGCTGGGCGTGCTCACGCTGCTCAACGTGGGCCGGCTGTTCGGCTGATCACCGCTTGCGCGGGGCGGGGCGAGGGCAGGGTGGCGTAAACCCCACACATGAGACGGCGTGCCGCATTTCGCGAGACGTCGAGAAGCCCTTTCTCCAAAGTGGCCGTACACTACGCCACCGGTCCAGGGATTACTCGCTTCCCTGGACACGCTTGACACCTCGCGGCAGCCCTTGCCCCCGCCCGGAACGTCACGGCGCCCAACGCGCCAGACAGTCATCCACTTCCGGCGAGCCCTCCCGATCCGCACTACCGGATCACCTCCGTCCCCCACAGCTTGCCGCCATCGGCCTGTGCGCCTTGCGGCACGACGGACTTCCCTCAGCAAATGAACCCACCCACAGCCCAGACGATGGGCCGCTATCTCGTCACACCCATGAGCCGCCTCACCGAAGCCGGCCTCTACCAGGCGTCGGTTTCCATCCGGCGCGGCATGCATGACCGGGTCTACCGCTTCGTGCCACGCTTTCGCACCGACCGGCGCGCCATGCTCTACGCGATGAGCCAGGCACGCACCATGCTCGGCGACGTGAAGGCGGCCCTGGCTCCCACCCCTTGCGCAGCAGGCTGACCGCTTGTCCAAGGAAGAACTCATCGAAGCCCAGGGCAAGGTGGACGAAGTCCTGCCCGATTCGCGCTTCCGCGTCGTCCTCGACAACGGACACACACTCGTCTGCTATTCAGGCGGCAAGATGCGCAAGCACCGCATCCGCGTGCTGGCCGGCGACCGCGTGTCGCTGGAGATGTCGCCCTACGACCTCAACAAGGGCCGCATCACCTTCCGCCACCTCGAGCCGCGCAAGCCCGGCGCGCCCGCGCCAGCGCCGGGCCGCCCGCGCCGCTGACCGCCTGCCCCATCCAACACAACCCAACCCAACCCACACCTTTCAAGGACCATTCAAATGAACAGCAAACTCTACGTCGGCAATCTTTCCTACGACACCAGCGAATCCGACCTGCGCAACGCCTTCGGCGAGCACGGCAGCGTGGGCTCGGCCCAGATCGTCATGGACCGCGACAGCGGCCGCTCCAAGGGCTTCGGCTTCGTGCAGATGGGCAGCGACGCCGAAGCCTCGGCCGCCATCGAAGCGCTGCACGGCCAGTCGATCCATGGCCGCGCGCTGACGGTGAACGTCGCGCGCCCGATGGAATCGCGTGGCAACGGCGGCGGCTTCAAGTCCGATGCCGGCCGTCCCCGCCGCTACTGAGCACGCCACGGCCATCCCGCACTCGGCCACCTCGCACTCGGCCACCCCGCACTCGGCAGTCCTGCCGTCGCCGGGCGGCCCACCCGCAGTTTCCATGCTTGACACCCGGCCCACCCGGCTCGCCTACCAGGTCGAGCTGAGCTACGACGTGCGCGCAGGACACTGCGACTTCCTCTTCTGCGTGCAGGCGGCACGCACGCCCCACCAGACGGTGGTGCGCGAGCAACTGCACCTGAGCCAGCCCGTGCCGGTGCGCGAGTTGCAGGCCGCCGGCAACACCAGCCGTCGCCTGCACGTGACCGCCATGCCCGGCCCGCTGGTGCTGCGCTACGACGCCGAAGTGGACGTGATCTTCCATCACGCCAACCCCGCCGACGTGGCCGAAACCTGGGTGCGCGATCTGCCGGCCGAAGTGCTGCCCTACCTGTGCGCCAGCCGCTACTGCGAATCCGACCTGATGGCCGCCTTCGCCCTGCGCGAGTTCGGCGCCATGTGGCAGGGCCATGGCCGCGTGCAAGCCATCTGCGACTGGGTGCAGCGCCACATCGCATTCGAATCGGGCAGCTCGCTGCCCAGCACCACCGCCATGCAGACGCTGACGCAGGGCCGGGGCGTGTGCCGCGATTCGGCCCACGTCATGATCGCCATCTGCCGCGCGCTCAACATGCCGGCGCGCTTCACCACCGGGCTGGACTACGGCGCCGACCCGGCTCTGGGCCCGCCCGACTTCCATGCCTACGTCGAGGTGTACCTCTCGGGCCGCTGGTACCTGTTCGACCCGTCGGGCACCGCCATTCCGCGCGGTCTGCTGCGCATTTCCACCGGGCTGGACGCGGCCGACAACGCCTACGCCACGCTCTTCGGCGACGTGCAACCCATGGGCCGCAGGCTGTTCGTGACCCCCGTGGCCGACGCGCAAGGCCACACCACCTGGCCGCAGCGCACCGCCGAAGCGTTGTCTACCGCCGCGTCCTGAGGCCCGCCGCCTCCCGCACGGCCGCCCAGGCCGTGCATGAAAAGACATACCTCGATCAGCGACAATCGCGCCTCCGATTTGCCGGCGCGATCGCCACCCCCATGCCCTTCCAACTCGAACTCTTCCAGACCGCCCTGCACCAGGGCGGCCTGGCCAAGGCCCTGGGTTTCCTCAATGAACCAGTGTCGCACCGCTACACGGGCGTCTACCGCCTGCGCGACGGCCACCTGCACAACGTCGAACTGCACGACAAGCAGGGCGAAGTGCGCCCCGAATTCCTGGCCGTGGTGCCGCTGCAGGACAGCTTCTGCCAGTTCGTGCTGCGCGAGGGCGCCTTCCGCACCAGCAACACCGGCACCGACGAGCGCCTGAACGGCCACAAGTACCAGGGCGTTCTGCTGTCCTATCATGGCGTGCC
>JAGOCV010000221.1 GCA_017998575.1 Burkholderiaceae bacterium | reverse complement strand
GGCTACCAGAGCACGTACGGCGAGGTCAGCGGCGCGGTGCTGGCCACCGGCGCGGGGATGGCCTTCTCGCCCTACGCGGTGCAGGACAGCTTCGCCACCGTGAGCACCGGCGAGGTGACGGGCGTGCGGCTGGAAACACCCCAGGGCCCCGTCTGGTCCGGCTCGGGCGGGCTGGCCGCCGTGCCGGCGCTCGGGTCCTACTCCGAGTCCCGCATCGAGGTGGCCGGGCGCAGCGTGGCGCTGGACGTCGAGGTGGACAACGGCCTGCAGGTGGTGCAGGCGGGCCGTGGCGCGGTGCTGCAACTCGATGCTGGCGTGCGCCGCGTCTCGCGCCTGATGCTCACCGTCACCGGCCCCGACGGCCAGCCGCTGCCCTCGGGCACGGTCATCCTGCGCGGGGGCAACGAGTTCTTCACCGCCGTGGCCGGCGCGGGCCGTGTGCTGGTCACCGACATGAAGAAGGACGACCTCGTCTACGCCGAGCTGGCCAGCGGCCAGCGCTGCACCTTGCAGGACATCCGCACCATCCCCAAGGCGGATGACGAGCTGTTCCAGATGGGGCAGGCGCTGTGCAAGTAAGCGCTGCGCCATCGATCCAGGAGATGACCACCATGCCAACCGTTCGCTTCCACCGCGCTGCGCTCCGTCGCGCCATGATCACCCGCGCCGTTCTGGCCGCTTCGCTGCTGGCTTCGGGCGCCCACGCCGCCTGCACGTTGAGCGTCTCGCCGGGCAACGTGGATTTCGGGGTGCGCTCCGCCGCTGCTGCCCTGCCGCCTTCGGCCGTGGCGGGCTGGCGCCTGATGGGCCAACGTACCGGCACGCTCACGGGCGTGTGCGATGCGCCTCGCACCGAGGTGCGCCTGCGCCTGGCCAACGTGCAGGCCGCTTCTCCTCCGGGTCTGCTGCGGCTGCCTGCGCGGCCCGCCTCGGCAGCGGGCGCGCTGCGCCTGCGCGCGCAGGACGCCCGCGCGGGCAGCGCCGCCGTGCTGTTGTCGCTGGAAGGCAGCAGTGCGCCGCCTGCTGCATCGCTCGACCTGCCCGAGGCCTCCGTGCTGGTGCTGCACCTGCCCCAGCCCCTGCCAGCCGGCACGGCCTTCACCGTGCAGTTGCACATGGCCGGCCTGCTGCCTCAGGGCTTCACGCCTGCGCAGCAAACGACGTTCCAGCTTTCGCCGAGCCTGGAACTGCTGCCATGACTGCGCGGGCCCGCAGCCGCGAGACCCTTGTGGAGGCCGGGAACGTGGATGCGGCTGTCGCGACGGCGATGGCGCAGCTCGAAGTGGCGATGGAGCGGCTGGGGCGCGATCTGGCGCTGGCGCGGCGCCGCAGGCGCATCGCCCAACGAGAGATGGCGCGCAGGGCCCGCATGTCGCTCAGTACGCTGCATCGGCTCGAGCGCGGCGACGTGCGGGTGTCGCTGGATGTGTTGGCCCGCGTGTGTCTGGTGCTCGGGTTTCATCCGGCGTGGGCGGGGCTGATGGAGCCGTTCGAGGCGCGCGCGCTCATGGCCGACGCGGCCCGACCCGCTACGGGCGGTGAGTGCGAATGGGAATTCAACGATCCGTAATCAATTACGTTTAGTTAAAATCCGATCTCCACACGAAGGAGACACGATGTCCAAGGCATTCGCCAGCCAGGCCGACCTGGCCGACAAGCAGATCACGTTCGAGCAGCTCAGTCCCCACTGCTGGGCCTACACCGCCGAGGGTGATCCCAATTCCGGCGTGATCATCGGCGAGCGCTACATCATGGTGAGCGACGCCACTGCCACGCCCGCGATGGCGCGCGACCTGATCGCGCGCATCCGCGAGGTGAGCGACAAGCCCATCAAGTACGTGCTGCTCACCCACTACCACGCGGTGCGCGTGCTCGGCGCCAGCGCCTTCTGGGACGAGGGCGCCACCGAGATCATCGCCAGCCAGGGCACGCTGGAGCTGATCCAGGAGCGCGGTGCCGAAGACATGCAAAGCGAGATGGAACGCTTTCCGCGCCTGTTCCGCAACGCCGAATCGGTGCCCGGCCTGACCTGGCCCACGCTGGTGGTCGGTGGCGGCAACCCGACTCGCGGCGAAGTGCCGGGCAAGCTCACGCTCGACCTGGGGGGCGTGAAGGTGCAGGTGTGGCATCCGGGCCCCGGCCACACGCGCGGCGACACGATCGCCTGGGTGGAAGAAGAGAAAGTGCTGTTCTCGGGCGACCTGGTCGAGTACGAGGCAGGCGTCTACACCGGCGACGCCCAACTGGAAGAGTGGCCCGCCACGCTGGAAGCCCTGCGCGCGCTGGGCGCCGAGGCCATCGTGCCCGGCCGGGGCGAGGCGATGAAGGGCCGCGCCGACGTGAACAAGGCGCTCGACTACACGCGCCGCTGGGTCGAGACGCTGTATGGCTGCGCGCGCGAAGCCGCCGCCCGCGACCTCGACCTCAAGGGCGCGATGGCGCTCACGCGCGAGAAGATGGACCCGGTCTTCGGCCACGTTTTCATCTATGAGCACTGCCTGCCGTTCGACGTGAGCCGCGCCTACGACGAGGCACGCGGCATCAAGAATCCGCGCATCTGGACGGCCGAGCGCGACAAGGAGATGTGGGCCGCCCTGCAGGCGTGAGCCGGGCAGCGCCGGCATGCGGTTGTGTCCTACATCAGCGCGGGAAGTGTTTCATGTCAAAAGACATGGCGCTCCCTCGTAGACTGCAGGCGTGACCCAGCCCCACGTGTCCGCCAATCTCCAGGCTGCCGCCGCCGCGCCACCGCCGGCGGGCAGTACGCCCCCAGCACGCTGCACCGAATGCAGGCTGCGATGTACAGCGGCGTTCACGCCGGTCTCGCATGACGATCTGCTGTTCATCGAGGCGTTCCGCACGGGGTTGTCGATCCAGCCTGCGGGCTCGTCGATCGTGCCGGAATTCCGCGTGGGCACCCGCCTGTACACGCTGTATTCGGGCTGGGCCTTCCGCTACAAGACGCTGTCGGATGGACGCCGACAGATCCTCAACTTCCTGCTGCCGGGCGACCTGATCGGCCTGCAGGAGGAATTCGTCGATCAGTCCACCCACGGCGTCGAGGCGCTGACCGACGTGGGCCTGTGCGAGTTTCCGCGCGATGGGCTGTGGGAGCTGTTCCGCCAGAAGCCCGAGCTGGGCTACCAGATCACCTGGCTGGCGGCCCGCGAAGAGCATCTGGTCGACGAGAACCTGCTCACGGCCGGCCGCCGCACCGCCGCCGAGCGGGTGGCCATGCTGCTGGTGCACCTGTACCGGCGCGCCGAACGCGTGGGCCTGGTGACGCAAGGGCGCACCGAATTTCCGTTGACCCAGCAGCACATCGCCGACGCGCTGGGCCTGTCGCTGGTGCACACCAACAAGACACTGCGCCAGTTGCAGCGGCTGGGCCTGCATTCGATCGAAGGCGGCTACCTGACGCTGGAAGATCCGCACGCCATCGCCCGTATCGCCGACTGGGTGGATCGCCCCATGCGACGCCAGCCGCTCATCTGAGCGCCACGCGCGTCGCGTCGGGGGGCCGATACATACACCCGGGCCGCTGGCGTGTCGGACGCCGCCGACACGCGAATCGCATGGCCGACGACCCGGCCGGGCGCGACCTTTTCATACGCTTGTCTCATCGCCGGCTCAGGCTCGGCGTGCCGTTTGCGGAAGCCCCAATGAGACAACACAGTTACGCCAACACCACTGCGCAGCAGCAGCCGCGCAGGCTGGCCGACCGCCAGCAACAACAGAGCAGCGGCGCCGCCGCTTACAACCTGCTGCCGGTCGCGGCCGTACCGCCTCAGGTGGGCGCGGGCACCCCGGCGCACCGCATGCTGCGCCTGGTGCCCTCGGGCGGCGCTGCGCAGGCAGCCTGAGCGCCGGCGCACCGCAGCATCCGTTTTGGGATAGACGCAATGCAACGCAGTCCGCAGAACACAGAAGGCATGGAGAGGGTGGCCCAGCTCATCGACGAGATCGGTGTGGCCATGTTGACCTGGGCCGACGAAGGCGGCGCGCTCACGAGCCGGCCCATGATGCCGCTGGCCATGGATGAGGATGGCGCGCTGTGGTTCTTCATCCGCTCCAGCACGGCGCATCTGGACGCTGAAGGCCGCGTCAATCTCGCCTTCGCGCAGCCTGATCGCGCTGCGTACGTCTCGGTGTCGGGCCGCGCCGCCCTGGTGGATCACCGCGAGCGGATCGACCGTCTGTGGACGGCGCTGGCGCGCCCCTGGTTCCCGGAGGGCAAGGACGATCCGTTGCTCACGCTGCTGCGCGTGGATGTGGACGACGCCGAGTTCTGGGACGCCAGCTCCAGCAAGATGGTGCGCATGGCTCGGCTGGCAGCGTCGGTGGCGAGCGGGGCGCCTGCGGGCCTGGGCGACACCGGCAAGGTGACGAATCCCAGGTTCCCGTCGGCCGTCGTGTAGGCGTGCTGTCTTCCACCCGCGGCGCGGGCTCTTCCTTTTTTCAGCGCGAGGCCAGCTGGCGCACGTCGGCCTGATACGCCATGAGGCGCTGGCGCGCCTTTTCGCGCTGCTCCGGCGTGGTCGTGGCGTGTGCCTGCGCAAAGATGCGGCAGCTCTCGGTGCGAAGGCGCTGCTCGTAGTCGCGGTACGCCGCATCGGGCGATCGCAGCCCCCGTTCCAGCCAGGCATGCACCTGCGGGCGCGCGGCCGTGGCGTCTGCACCGCCGGCCTGCAACTGACGCAGCGTGCGCAAGGCGTCGTCCTGGCGGCGCATGCGTTCGGCCAGCATGAGCGAGGGATCGAAGATGGACGCATCGACCTGGGCGCGCACCATCTGGCGCTGTTCGCGGGTGAGCCGGCCGTAGAAATCCTCGCTGCGCTTGAGGATGGACTCGTAGCGCCGCTCACGACGCTTCTCGGGCGTGACGTCTATCCACTCTTCGCGGTAGTCGCGGTTGTTCTTCGCGTACTTCTTCTCCAGCTGACGCAACTGTGCCGGCGACAGCCGCACGGCCAGAGCAGAGACGGCGGGCTCGGCCTGGCCCAGCAGCGTGACGAAGCGCTCGCGCATGTCGTCGAAGATGGCGCAGGCCTGGGGCGCGGTGACCTCGCCGGGGGCCAGCTGGGCCGCGCGTTCCAGCAGGCCGGCGTACAGCGGCAGCTCGTTGCGCCGGTGCCACTGGTGCAGGCCGGCCAGCGCCTCGCGCACCTGCGGCGCCTGGGCGTCGTCGAGGTCTACGTAGCCGTCGACCCAGTAATAGCTGAGGTTGGGCAGGCCTTCATAAGCCAGCTTGATCGCGCTGCAACCCGCGGCCAGCAGCGACAGGCCGAGCAGTGCGGCACCGATAATCCGGCGGACAGAAGGGGCCGCAGCGGGCGTCCCGGTCAGGAAAGCAACAGTCATGGCAGCAATCGACGTCGTCATCATGGCCGCGGGCAAGGGCACGCGGATGAAAAGCAGCAGACCCAAGGTGCTGCACCGGCTCGCGGGCCGGGCGCTGGTCAGCCATGTGGTGGACACCGTCAGCCGCCTGGAAGTTCGCGGCGTCGTGCTGGTGACCGGCCACGGCGCCGACCAGGTCGAGGCCCACCTGGGCACCCGCACTGCCGCGAACCAGGCCCTAGCCTATGCCCGGCAAGAGCCGCAATTGGGCACCGGACACGCGGTGCAACAGGCGCAACCTCTGCTTGCAGACGACGGCATCACGCTGGTGCTCAACGGCGACGTGCCGCTCATCAGCGAAGCCACGTTGCGCGCCTTGCTGGCCGAATGCGGAGGCGCCCGTCTGGCCCTGCTCACGGTGGACATGCCGGATCCCGCGGGCTACGGCCGCATCGTCCGCGATGGCGATGCCGTGCAGGCCATCGTCGAGCACAAGGACGCGGATGAGGCGCAGCGCGCCATCCGCGAGATCTACACCGGCGTGATGGCTGCACCCACGCGCCTGCTCAAGGGCTGGCTGGCGCGGCTGGACAACCGCAATGCCCAGGGCGAGTACTACCTCACCGACGTGGTCAGGCTCGCCCGGGCCGATGGCTTGCCCGTGGTGGCGCTCAAGACGTCCGACCGGCTCGAGGTCGAAGGCGTCAACAGCCCCGTGCAACTGGCCGCGCTGGAGCGCGCGCTGCAACTGCGCCAAGCGCATGCGCTGATGGAGCAGGGGGTGCGTCTGGCCGACCCCGCGCGGCTGGACGTGCGCGGGTCGCTGGACTGCGGCGCCGATGTCGAGATCGACGTCGGCTGCGTGTTCGAGGGCCGCGTGTCGCTGGGCGAGGGCGTGCGCATCGGCGCGCACTGCGTGATCGCCAACGCGCGCATCGAGGCCGGTGCGGTGATCCACCCGTTCACCCACATCGACGGCGAGAAGGCGGGCGCCACCGTGGGCGCGGGCGCCCTGGTGGGCCCGTTCGCCCGGCTGCGGCCCGGTGCGCAGCTGGGGGCCGAGGTGCACATCGGCAACTTCGTCGAGGTGAAGAATTCCACGCTGGCCGCCGGTGCCAAGGCCAACCATCTGGCCTACCTGGGCGACGCCACGGTGGGCGAGCGCGTGAACTATGGCGCCGGCAGCATCACCGCCAACTACGACGGCGCCAACAAGCACCGCACCGTGATCGAGGCCGACGTGCATGTGGGCAGCAACTGCGTGCTGGTGGCGCCGGTCACCCTGGGCGCGGGCGGCACCGTGGGCGGCGGTTCCACCATCACCAAGAGCACGCCGCCGGGCGCGCTGAGCGTGGCGCGCGGCAAGCAGGTCAGCATCGCCAACTGGCAGCGGCCGCAGAAGCAGAACAAGGGCTGAGGCCCCGCGCCTCAGCGCAGCACCACGCGGGGCGCGAACTTGGCGCGGCGTGTGGCGAAGAATGCCTTCACGTTGCGCACGTTGGCAT
>JAGOCV010000220.1 GCA_017998575.1 Burkholderiaceae bacterium | reverse complement strand
GGCTACCGCAGCTCGGCCAGCAAGCCGGGGCATCACCAGACGGCCATTCAGAGTCTGGGGCTGACGATGGGCGTGGAGCAGCCGGACATCATCGTGCTCGACGCCCTGCGCCGGCAGCGCAACGCGAGCGATTACGAAGGCGATCCCGTGTCCACCTCGACCCTGCAGGCCTGCATCGACCAGGCCGGCCATTTGCTTGCCCACACCACGCAGTGGCTGCACGTCCACCGCCCCGACCTGGCCGGACCTGCGGCGTGAACCCGTGCTGACGATGCCGGGCCAGCGCGACAGGCATGACCCGCCACAATCCGGCTGGCTTCAATCGCTGGCGAAATGGGGCCGCATCGACGTGCTGGTCAACGGCGCGGGCCACGGACCGCGCGCGCCCATCCTCGACATCACCGATGAGCAGTGGCAGCTGGGCATGGAAACCTATCTGCTCAACGTGGTGCGCGCCACGCGCCTCGTGGTGCCGCACCTGCAGCGCCAGGGCGGTGGTGCGATCGTGAACATTTCGTCGGCGTGGACCTTCGAGCCGGCCGATACCTTCCCCACCTCGGCCGTGTTCCGCGCCGGGCTGGCGTCGTTCACCAAGCTGTTCGCCGACAGCTATGCCAGGGACAACATCCGCATGAACAACGTGCTGCCGGGCTGGATCGACAGCCTGCCGCAGCGCGACGAGCGGCGCGCCAGCGTGCCGATGCAGCGTTACGGCACGAGCGACGAGGTGGCGGCGACGATCGCCTTCCTGGTCTCCGACGGCGCGGCCTACATCACGGGGCAGAACCTGCGGGTCGATGGCGGGTTGATGCGTTCGGTGTGAGCGCGGGCGCGACGCCACGGCGCTGGGCCATGTCATGGCCCATGGCCTGTTGCTGCCGGGCATCGAGGCCTTCGCGGGCCCGCGGATAGGCCTGTGTTTCTTCCGCATCGAGGTGTGACGACTGCAGGGCGATGAACGCGGCCCAGCGCTGGCGTGCTTCGTCCAGCGTGCCGGCAGCGGGAAGCCGGCCTTCGCGCACGTCGGCCAGATCGATGCGCACGCGGGCCCAGGCGGTTTCCATGGCGCGGTGTTCGGCCTGCAGGCGCCCGGCCAGTACGCGTGCCGCCGTGTCGCCGCTGTGGAGCAGGCGCGGGAACACATGGCGTTCCTCGTCCTGGTGATGCAGCGGCGCGGCGATGTCGAAGTAGCGCAGCAGGTCGGCCGCTGCGTCGGCCGCCTGCGCATCGGCGCCCTGCCGGGCCAGGTGCACGCCCAGCCGCTGCAGCAGGCCGAGCGAGCGGTGCATGCGCTCGTGGCAGGCCTGCAGCAGCTCGAAGGGTTCGTCGAAGCCGGCGGCGGGGCCGGCGAACAGGTTCATGCGGACACCAGCGTCACGAGCAGCACCGAATCCTCGTGGGCCTGCACGGCATGCGGTTCGGCCGGCGGCAGCATGACCAGCGTGCCGGCCTGCAGCGCGCAGGTGGCCCGAGGCGTGCGCACGTCGGCCCGGCCCGACAGGCAGTGGATCGTGATGTCTCCCGGCACATGGTGCTCCGGCAGCGACTGGCCGCTGCCGAGCACCAGCCGGATCAGTTGCAGCCCCGGGGTTTTCAGGAGGCTGGTGGTGACGGTTGCCGCTACCGCGCCGGGCGCCGGGTGCAGCGTGATGACTTGCAGGGGTTGGGCGTGCGGCAGGGCCATGGTGTGGGGCGGGGTGCGTTGGAAGAATGGTGGCCGGCGACGTCGGGTCGATGCCGCCGGCCATCCATCATGCGCGCGTCAGGCGCGGGCCGTGCCCAGGTCCGGCGCTTCGGGCCGCGGCTGGCCGGCGGGCGCCATCAGCCCCCGCACCACCTGCAACGCCATCGCCACGGCGCCGACGATGAACACCACGTCACCGAAAGTGCGCACCCAGCGCAGGGTGTGCAGCAGTGGCTGCTGCATGAATTCCTCACTGCGCGCATACCAGAGGCCGTGACTGGCGCTGGCGATGAACTGGAGGATGCCGATGGGCAGCAGGCTGGTGGCGATCATCAGCACCAGGCCGCCGTTGAGGCCCCAGAAGGCGGTCTTCATGAGCGTTTCGCTGAACACGAACTGCGGCCGCACGTAGCGCAGCACCATCAGCGTGAAGCCCAGCGCCAGGAAGCCATAGACCCCGAACAGCGCGGCGTGCGCGTGCACCGGCGTGGTGTTGAGGCCCTGCACGTAGTACAGCGAGATCGGCGGGTTGATCATGAAGCCGAAGACGCCCGCGCCCAGCATGTTCCAGAACGCCACGGCCACGAAGCACAGCAGCGGCCACTTGAGCTGCGCCATCCAGGGCGCGCGGGCCTTCAGGCGCCAGTTCTCCCAGGCCTCGTGGCCCAGCACGATCAGCGGCACGACTTCGAGCGCGCTGAAGGCGGCGCCCACGGCCATCACCGGCGTGGTGGTGCCCGCGAAGTACAGGTGGTGGAAGGTGCCCGGAATACCGCCCAGCATGAACAGGGAGGCCGACGCCAGGCTGGCCGTGGTGGCCATCGGGCGCGAGACCAGGCCCATGCTGCTGAAGACGAAGGCCAGCGCGGTGGTGGCGAACACTTCGAAGAAGCCTTCCACCCACAGATGCACCACCCACCAGCGCCAGTACTCCATCACCGACAGGCTGGTGCGCTCGCCATACATCAGGCCCGCGCCGTAGAACAGGCCGATGGCACCGACCGAGGCGGTGAGCAAGGCGAGCAGGTTCTTGTCTTCACCGTTGCGCCTGAGCAGTGCCGGCAGCACGCCGCGCAGCATCAGCACCAGCCACAGCAGGATGCCGACCCACTTGAGGATCTGCCACACGCGGCCCAGGTCCACGTACTCGTAGCCCTGGTGGCCGAGCCAGAAGTTCCACTCGGCCGGCATCTTCTGCGCGATGGCGAGGTAGTTGCCCACGAAGGAGCCCACGCAGACGAAGACCAGGGCCCAGAACAGCACGTCCACGCCCAGCTTCTGGTACTTCGGGTCACGGCCGCCGTTGATGACGGGCGCCAGGAACAGGCCCACGGCCAGGAAGCCGGTGGCGATCCAGAACAGCGCGCTCTGGATGTGCCAGGTGCGCGTGAGCGAATACGGGAACCATTGCGACACGTCGATGCCGTAGAACTGCTGGCCTTCGATGGTGTAGTGCGCGGTGAAGCCGCCGATGAACACCTGGAACACGAACAGCGCCACGACCAGGAACAGGTACTTGCCCAGCGCACGCTGGGACGGCGTGAGGCCCACGCCGGTCAGCGGGTCGTGCGCGGGCGCCGTCGGCAGCGGCTCGTCGTGGTCGCGCAGGAAGGCCCAGCCCCACACCAGGAAGCCGATGCCGGCCAGCAGGATCACCACGCTCACGATGGACCAGACGATGTTCTCGCCACTGGGCACGTTGCCGATCAGCGGCTCGTGCGGCCAGTTGTTGGTGTAGGTCACGTGCGAGGCGGGGCGCTCGGTGCCGGCCGCCCAGGCGGTCCAGAAGAAGAAATGCGTGAGGGCCTGGCGGCGTTCGGCGCTGGGCAGCGTGTTCTCCTTCATCGCGAAGTGCTCGCGGCTGCCGCGCAGCGCCGGTGCGTCGGAGAACAACTGGTCGTAGTAGGCGGCCGTCTGCGCCATGGCCTGCGCGCGGCGCGGGCTGACCACCAGGCGCTCCTGCGCGTCGAGGCGGTTGGCGCGGTACTCGGCCTGCAGCTCGGCGCGCAGCGCGCCCTGCGCGCCGGCGTCGAGCTGGGCCCAGGCGCGGCCGTGCCGCTCCTGCGCGCCGAGTTCGAGCCAGGCCGTCAGCTCGCGGTGCAGCCAGTCGGCCGTCCAGTCGGGCGCCTGGTAGGCGCCGTGGCCCCAGATCGAGCCCAGCTGCATGCCGCCCACCGACTGCCAGGCCGTCTGGCCGTCGAGGATGTCGTCGCGGCCGAACAGCGCGCGGCCGTCGGCCGTGGCGACCTGCGCCGGAATCGGCGGCGCCGAGCGGTAGACCTCGGCGCCGAAGTAACCCAGCAGCGAGAACATCGCGATGCACACGCCGATCAGCGCGAACCAGTACTTTCTGTATTGACCCATGGTGGCCTCCGCGCCGCTCAGTGCACTTCCGCCGGCGCGAAGCGCTCGAACAGGATGTTGTTTTCGGTGTGGATGTGCGCGATCAGGTCGTCACGGAAGGCCTTCAGACCCGTGTAGAGCGCGCGCCAGGTGGTGCAGGCGCCGCGCGGCGGCGTGATGTCGTTCGTGAGTTCGGCCAGCCGCCGCAGCGCTTCGCCGTGTTCCTCGTGTTCGCCGCGCATCACGCCGATGGGCATGGTGCCCAGGGCGCCGTGGCCGCGAGCGATCAGGGGAAACAGCACCAGTTCTTCCTTGCGCATGTGGCTCTCCAGCTCCTGCGCCATCGTGTCCAGGTGGTCGGCCAGCCCGTGCGGGCAGTCCTCGCGGTCCCCATGCACCTGTTCCACGCGGCGTGCCAGGCGGATCAGCTCGGGCAACTGCTGGCGATGCACGGCGTGATAGCGCACCAGCAGGTGGTCTACCAACTCGGTGTCGGTGGCGCGACTCCAGTCGGGCGTGTCCGCCGTGGTGTCGTCCCGCGCCTGCAGCGCGGCCAATTGCTCGGCGATGGCTTGGGCTGGCACGCCCGCGCCTTCGGCCGCCGTGCGCAACGTGCGGTTGCCCGCGCAGCAGAAATCGAGGTGGTACGCATCGAAGACGCGCGTGGCGCCCGGAATGCGGCGGGCCAGCTGGCCCAGGGATTGGTCGATCAGTTCCATGGTTCGTCCTCGTGGATGAGTGAATGCCTTGTGCCCATGCATCAGCGAGAGGTGTGCCATCTGGAAACCGAAGGAAATCAATGGGTTGCGGAGCTGGTGGTAAATTCGACCGTGTTGGTTTGGCGGTATTAATGACCTGATTGGGTCCAAATGACCATTGATCTGCAACTGCTCCTCACGGCCGACTTGGTGGCCAGCCTGCCCGCGACGGTGCGTCTGCAGCACCTGGTGGGCAGCCTGCGCGCGCACTTCGGCTGCGGCGCCGTCGCGCTGCTGCGGCTGGAGCAGGACCATCTGCGGCCGGTAGCGGTGGATGGGCTGGCGGGTGACGCGCTGGGGCGGCGTTTCGCCATGCGCGACCACCCGCGGCTGGCGGCGATCCTCGCGCGACGCGGCGTCACCTGCTTCCATCACGACAGCACGCTGCCCGACCCCTACGACGGGCTGGTGGAAGGGCACGTCGGCCAGCCGCTGCCGGTGCACGACTGCATGGGGATGGCCCTGGACGTGGAGGGCGAGCGCTGGGGCGTGGTCACGCTCGATGCGCTGGAGATCGGCCGCTTCGACGCGCAGGCCCAGGCCGATCTGGCCCAGCTTGCCTGTGCCATCGAAGCCGCCGTGCGCGTCACGCGGCTCGAAGCCGAAGTGCGTGCCCTGCGGACCACCGGGCGGGATCTGGGCCCCGCGAACCCCACTTCTGCGGGCGACGAGAACGACATCGTCGGCCAGAGCGACGCCATCACCCACCTGCTGCATGAACTGCAGGTGGTGGCCGACTCGGGCCTGCCCGTGCTGCTGCTGGGCGAGACCGGCGTGGGCAAGGAGTTGTTCGCGCGCCGGCTGCACCAGCTCTCGCGGCGGGCGGCGCGGCCCATGGTGCACGTCAACTGCGCGGCGTTGCCGGATTCACTGGCTGAGAGCGAGTTGTTCGGTCACACCAAGGGCGCGTTCTCGGGTGCGGTGAGCGAGCGACCCGGCCGCATCGAGGCCGCCGAGGGCGGCACCCTGTTCCTGGACGAGGTGGGCGAGCTGTCGTCGACCATCCAGGCCAAGCTGCTGCGCACGTTGCAGAACGGCGAGATCCAGCGGCTGGGCTCCGACCGCACGCGGCGCGTGGACGTGCGCGTGATCGCCGCGACCAACCGGCAGTTGCGTGATCTGGTGCGCGACGGTGCCTTCCGCGCCGACCTCTACCACCGCCTCTCGGTCTATCCCATTCCCATCCCGCCCTTGCGCGAGCGCGGCAACGACGTGCTGCTGCTGGCCGGTCGTTTTCTCGAACTCAACCGCGCACGGCTGGGGCTGCGCAGCCTGCGGCTGTCCACGGCGGCCGAGCAGGCGCTGCGGCGCTATGCGTGGCCCGGCAATGTGCGCGAGCTGGAACACGTGATCAGCCGCGCTGCGCTCAAGACCGTGAGCCGTGGCGCGGACCGCAAGGGCATCGTGACGCTGGAGGCCGACGTGCTCGACCTCGATGCGCCCGCCGGCTCGCCCGCCCTGTCGCGGGTCGTGCAGCCTGAGCACGCCGCGCCCTCCGCGCTGCAGGGCACGATGAACGAGATCGTCCAGGCCAGCCAGCGCGAAGCCATCCGGCAGGCGCTGGCCCTGCATCAGGGCAACTGGGCCGGCGCTGCGCGGGCACTCGGGCTGGACGCGAGCAACCTGCACAAGCTGGCGCGGCGGCTGTCGCTCAAGGCCTGAGCGGCCGCCGCTGCGGGCTCAGGCGGCCGCCAGCGCGGCCTTGACCGCGTCGGTCAGCGGCGTGGTGGCGCGGCCGATCAGCGTGCCCAGCGTGTGGCTGTCGTCGAACAGGCCGCCCTTCGAGGCGCCCACGTCCGAGTCGGCCAGCAGCGCGGCGAAGCCCCGCGGCAGGCCGGCCTGCACCAGCACGGCGGCGTAGTCGGCTTCGGGCAGATCCTTGTAGACCACGGGCTTGCCCGACTGGCGCGCCAGTTCGGCGGCGAAGTCGGCCAGCGTCCAGGCGCTGTCGCCGGCCAGTTCGTAGGTGCGGCCGGCCTGGCCTTCGCCCGAGATGGCGACGGCGGCAGCTTCGGCGTAGTCGGCGCGCGTGGCGGCGGCGATGCGGCCGTCCTTCGCGCTGCCCAGCACGGCGCCGTGCTGCAGGGCCACGGGGACGCTGACGAGGTAGTTCTCGGTGTACCAGC
>JAGOCV010000219.1 GCA_017998575.1 Burkholderiaceae bacterium | reverse complement strand
CGCTGGTGCAGCGCAAGCCCGGCGCGCTGCGCAACGGGGCGCCGTTCATGGACTTGCCCGAGCCGCTGCAGCGGCTGCGCCGGGCGCTGCTGCGCGAAAGCGGGGGCGACCGGTTGATGGCCAAGGTGCTGGCGCTGGTGCCCGCAGCCGGGCTGGACGCGGTGCTGGTGGCCGTGGAGCTGGCGCTGGAAGGTGGGCCGCCCTCGGGACGCGTGAGCGCCGAGCATGTGGTCAATGTGCTGGCGCGCCTGAACGCCGCGCCGCGGCCGGCCAACGTTGCCACGATGCTGCAGGTGCTGATCCCGCCCATTGCCGACACCGCGCGCTACGACCGGCTGCGCGACCTGCAGGAGGCCGACCATGCGTGATGTTATTGCCGAACTGAAGGGGCTGCGTCTGCACGGCATGGCCGCCACATGGGCCGATCTGATCGAGCAGAACAATGCCGATCTGGACCGATCGCGCTGGTTGATCGAACAGATGCTGCGCGCCGAGACCACCGACCGAGCCACCCGCTCGGTCAGCCACCAGATGAACGCGGCGAAGTTCCCTGTGCATCGGGACTTGGCGGGGTTCGACTTCCAGGTCTCGCCGGTGGACCGCAAGCTGGTTGTGCAACTGGCCGAGACGGCGTTCACCGAGGCGGCGCACAACGTCGTGCTGGTCGGTGGTCCGGGCACCGGCAAAAGCCATCTTGCAACAGCCATCGGCGTGGCGGGCATCGCCCAGCATGGCAAGCGGGTGCGCTTCTACGGGGCGGTGGACCTGGTCAACGCCCTTGAGCAGGAGAAGGCGCAGGGCCGGGCCGGGCGCATCGCCATGAGCCTGCTGCGAATGGACGCCGTCATCCTCGATGAGCTGGGGTATCTGCCCTTCAGCCAGGCCGGTGGGGCAATGCTGTTCCATCTGCTTAGCCGCCTGTACGAGCACACCAGCGTGGTGATCACGACCAACCTGGACTTCGCCGAATGGTCCAGCGTGTTCGTGGACGCGAAGATGACCACCGCGCTGCTGGACCGGCTCACGCACCACTGCCACATCGTGGAGACGGGCAACGAGAGCTACCGCGTCACGCAGGCCACGGCCAACACCAAGAAGCGCATCCGGGCGCGCGAGAACGAGCGCAAGGGGGTCAAGCCGACCCCAGCAGAGGGTTGAAACGTTCGGCGCGCGCGGGGCAAGCCGCTACGGGCTACGCCCTTCGCGTCTTCCCCCGCGCAACAAACGATTCCGAAAGAGCATAGGAGAGGAGGAAACAGCTACAGTTATGCACAGTCGGCAGACACAATGCCGGCACTCATCCCCGGGTCAAAGTTCAATCGGCAGGGTGGGTCAATATTGAATCGGCGCCGACACTGGTCAATCGCCAGTTCCTTGCCGATGCTCCGAATCGGCTGTCGGTGGCCGACATGACCTGCATCCCCACCTGATGGGGTTCCTGTACCTAGCCCTAGCCATGGTGTTGAACGCCATCAGCCGTAAGGTGGTGGGCTGGTCGATGGGCGAGGACATGACGGCCGAACTGGTGATCTCGGCGTTGAACATGGCGCTGCACACCCACAGCCCAGGATCGGTGATCCACCACTCCGACCAGGGGCAGCCAGTACACCAGCATCGCGTTCGGCAACCGCTGCCGTGAGATGGGCGTGCTGACCTGCCCCCTGCCAGCCGTACCAGCGTAATTTCCAGGAAGTCCGTCAACCAGGAGAATGACGGACATGAAGAAGAGCAGATTCACAGAAGTACAAATCATCGGGTTCATCAAGCAGGCTGAGGCCGGCATGCCGATCAAGGAGCTGTGCCGCAAGGGCGGATTCAGCGAGGCCACCTTCTACAAGTGGCGTGCCAAGTTCGGCGGCATGGACGTACCCGACGCCAAGCGGCTGCGTGAGCTGGAAGGCGAGAACGCCAAGCTCAAGAAGCTGCTGGCCGAGGCGCACTTGGACATGCATGCTCTGAAGAGCGTTCTCGGGGTAAAACGCTAGCCCCACAGGTCAAACGCGCGGCGATCGGCAAGATGGTCATCGAACCACTTGTCCGAACGCCACGCCTGCTGCCTTGTGGGGCTATCCCGCGCAGTTACCGCCATCCACCCCAGGCCGACCAGATGACCCAAGACTTGACAGGCAAGATCGTCGAGATTGCCCATGCGCGCCGACGTTTCGGCTATCGGCGCATCCACGATCTGCTGCGCCCGGAGTTTCCCGGTGTGAACCACAAACGGGTGTATCGCCTCTACAGCGAAGCGAACCTGGCCGTGCGCAGGCGCAAGAAGGTCAGGCGGCCAGCATCCGAGCGTGTGCCGCTTCAACTGGCTCAGGGCGTCAATCAAGTGTGGAGCATGGATTTCGTCAGCGACAGCCTGGCCAATGGGCGGCGCATCAAGTGCCTGACGGTTGCCGATGACTTCAGCCACGAATGCGTAGACCTCGCAGTGGACTGGGGCATCTCAGGCCAATACGTCACCCGACTGCTCGATCGCGCGGCCATCTTCCGCGGCTATCCGCTGGCCGTCCGAACCGACGTAAGCGTGCGACGAAGGCCCTCTTGACCAATGTCACAGCCGATTGCTCGGGCCGCCATTGACCTCGTCGGTGAACCAGTTGTCGGTCCAGGCCAAGTGAATGGCCTTGTCGAGGCGCCGGATGAGTTGGTTTAACGTTTCGCCGTCCCTTCGCACGAGCATCGCAAGGCAAGCGGTGTCGTCCGTGGCCGTGGCGACGCAATCGAACGGTGGCAGTCTGCCCAGCGTGATCTCTCCGCCTTCGTCGATCAGGGTCTCAATGTTCTTGGTCAGCCGAATCATTGCACCCTCAGAGTTGGATCGCAGCCAGACGATCGTTGGCCTCGGTGCTGTCAAACGCCTTGGGATCCCAGGAATCGACGCCGATCCACTCGGTCAAGTGTGCGTGCTCTGAATCGTTGGGATCGGTCATCGCCCGCACGAAATCGGCATAGCCCGGCACGCCGCCGCAGTCTTCGGGCGGCGTCGCGCCGGCCCCGCCGGTGCAGAACGGCAATGTGATGAGCGGATCGGCAGCGTGAGTCTTCTCGATCGTGATGCGGTGATCCCAGTAGTCGCCGAAGTCGTAGACGTAGCTCAATGTCGTGGTGCGCAGCACCGTTGTCAGCCGCACGTTCTCGCTGTTGATCGAGCCGGGTGAGTCGTACATCGGATCGGCGGCGCCGTAGCGCTCACCATCCCCGGCGATGAATTCATGCAGGTGCGAGTGTCCCCAGCCGAAGGCCGCCTGGATCACCAGATGCAGCTTCAGCAGCGTGATCGTCTGGGGAACGAGCACGCGTCGCCAAACCTTGGGTTTGGTGCCGCGCAACTCGATGCGCACCTGAAGGATGGCGCTGCCGGCGGGGCGGCGCGGAGCCTTGGTCACCATCTCAGGCCGCCTTTGGTTGCGGCTCCTCTTCGCGTCGCCCGATGTTGTTCCACGGCAGCAGCTCCTCAATGCGGTTGATCGGATGATCGGCGATGCGCTCGAACACGTCGCGCAAGTACGCCTCGGGATCCAGCCCATTGAGCTTGGCCGTCTCCACCAGGCTGTAGATCGCCGCGGCACGCTCGCCGCCGGCGTCCGAGCCGAAGAACAGGTAGTTCTTGCGCCCCAGGCTGACGCCGCGCAGCGCGCGTTCTGCAGCATTGTTGTCGATCTCGATGCGCCCGTCTTCGCAGTAGCGCGTGAGCGCCTTCCAGTGCGTAAGGGAGTAGCCGATGGCCTGCGCCAAATCGGACTTGGCCGACACGCGAGCGAGCGTCTCGCTCAGCCAGGCGTGCAGGTCCTTCAGTAGCGGTGTTGCGCGTTCGAGGCGTTCTCGTCGTCGCTCATCGGGCGGTCGGCCCCGGATGTCAGCTTCGATCTCGTAGAGCTTGGCAATGCGCTGCAGCGCCTGCTCGGCGATCGAGCCGGGCGCGCGTTTTTGCGCCTCATAGACATCCCAGTAGTACCGTCTCGCGTGAGCCATACATGCGGCATGCACGACGCGCCCGCTGTCGAACAGTTTCGAGTAGCCCGAGTAGGCGTCGGCCTGCAAGATGCCTCGGTAGCGCTTGAGGTGTTCGCGCGGATGTTCGCCGCCGCGATCGGGCGAGTACTGGAACCACACCGCCGGCGCATCCCGGCTGGCGCAGGGCCGGTCATCGCGCACGTAGACCCACAGCCTGCCGGTCTTGGTGCGCCCGCGTCCGGGATCGAGCACCGGCACCGGCGTGTCGTCGGCGTGCACCTTGCCGCCCGCCAGCGTGTAGCGGCCCAGGACGGCCACCAGCGGGTCCAGCAAGGCGTCGCCTTGGTCGACCCAGCCCACCATTGTGGAGCGCTCGATGTCCACGCCGTCGCGCGCGTAGATGCGGCTCTGGCGGTACAGCGGCGTGTGGTCGCAGTACTTGGCCACCATCACGTGCGCCAGCAGCGCCGGGCCGGGCAGGCCGCGCGCGATCGGGCGGCTGGGCGCCAGCGCCTGGAAGATCCCCTCACAGCGCACGCAGGCGAGCTTGGGACGCACATGGCGGATGACCTTGAAGCGCCCAGGCACGTACTCCAGCTGCTCGGCCACGTCCTGGCCAATCTGGCGCAGCCTGCCGCCGCATTCGCTGCAGGCGCACGGCGTGTCGGCTGCGAATCCCTTGGGGTGATGGACCTGGGTCTCGCGCGGCAGGTGCTCGGGCAGCTTGCGCTGATCGCTGCGCGGCTTGCGCGGCTTCGTCTGAAGCGCTTGTGCGGCGCCGCCGCTCGTGGGGGCCTTTGGCGCTTCGGCGGCGATGAGCGTCAGCTGCGCGCCCAGCTGTTCGCTGGAAGCTCCGTATTGCTCGCGAGCGCGGCGTGCCAGCTGCGCCTTGAGCTTGTCGACCATAAGCTTCAGCAGCGCCACTTCGGCGTCGCGCTCGGCGAGCACGCGCAGCAACGCATCGATGGTCAGTGGCGTGGGATTTTGGCTGGGCACGAGCTCTACTGTGCCCGCCGTCTCGTGCGGTGCGCCATTAGGGTCACACCGGAGGAAATCTTATACAGTAGTCACGCTGCCAGCTGTGGCGGCTGCAGCGTTTCGGGCTGCCAGGTGCGTTGCGGCATGCGCCAGTCGATGCCTTCGAGCAGCATCGACAGCTGTGCCGGCGTCAGCGACACGGCACCTTGCGTGGCCTGAGGCCAGACGAAGCGACCGCGCTCCAGCCGCTTTGCAAACAGGCAAAGGCCCTGGCCGTCGAACCACAGCACCTTAATGATGTCGCCGCGGCGGCCGCGGAACACGAAGACGTGGCCCGAGAAGGGATTCTCGGTGAGTGCGGTCTGCACCATCGCGGCCAGGCCATCGAAGCCGCGGCGCATGTCCGTCTGGCCCGCTACGAGCCACACGCGCGTGTTGGCCGGCAGCCCGATCATGCGCCCGCCTTCAGCGTCTGCAGCACGAACCGCAGGTTGGCCTCGTCCACTGAACCGCGCAGGCGCACACGCGCAGCGCCGATGTCGATCTCGATGACGCCCGTGGGTACAGGCGAGCATGAGGACATCGACGCAGGCTCGGCCGACGTCATTGCCGCCGCGAGCCTCACCGGTAACAGCACCGCCTGCGCAGCGCCCTGCCGCGCAACGCCGGAGATCGCGCGCAAATGCTCGCGCCGCCACCTGAACACCACGTTGGCATTGATACCGTTCTCCAGTGCGATGCCCGACACCGAGGCTCCCGGCTGCAGGCAGCGCTCGACGAGTTCGCGCCTTGTCACTTCTCACCGTAATCGAGCCAGTTTGATTCCGGCGTAATCAGGCCAGTTGGAGGCTGCAAACTGGCTTCTCTTTCCTTGATAAGCATGACTTCATTTCGCGGCATTTGCAAGCCTGCGCGAAGCCGCGGAGGGCGCTGCCGGGGTGAGCTTGGGCGTGCGGTAGGACTGTCCGTCCAGCACCATGCAGTAGGCGTTGTGGCGCAGGCGGTCCAGCGTGGCCGAAGCCAGCAGGCGATTGGCCGGGAACGCCTGATCCCATTCCGGGAAGTCCAGATTGCTCGTCACAATCGTGGCGGCCTGCTCGTAGCGCTCGGCCATCAGATCGTGCAGATCTTCGTCGGCCGGCGGGCGCATGGGTTTGAGCCCGAAGTCGTCGATGATCAAGAGCGGCACTTTAGCCAAGGCGGCGAGCTTTCTGTCATAGCCGCCGGTGGCGCGCGCCGCGTTCAGGCTTTGCGTCAGGCCCGCGCAGGTGGTGAACACCACATCGACGCCCTGGCGCACCGCGCAGTGGCCCAGCGCCTGCGCCAAATGGCTCTTGCCGGTGCCGCACGGCCCCACGATCAGCACCGGCGATCTCTCGCCCAGATAGCGCCCGGTGGCCAGGTCGTGCACCAGGGCGCGATTGAGCTGGGGCAGCCGATCGAAGTCGAACTGCTCGAGCGTCTTGGTGGTTCGAAACTGCGCCCGGCGCAGCCGCAAGCTGAACTTCTTTTGCTCGCGCCGCGCCAGCTCGTCGCCGATGAGCATGGCCAGGAATTCGGTATAGGCCAGCTTGGCATCGATGGCCTGTTTGTTGCGCGACTCCAGCGAGTCGAGGATGCCCGACAGGCGCAACAGCTTCAGTTGCGGGGCCAGTTCAGGTGAGGGGTTCATGGCGTTCTCCTTTCAGGGTGAGATCAATGCAGCAGGTCCAGCTGCGGGTGGATGCAGGCAAACAGGCTGGCCGCGTCGCGCGCGAAGCGCGCAGTGGCATAGCCGGCCGGGGTTTCGCTGGGCGCGGCTACCTGCTGGTCGGCGCCGGTGGCCAGCACGGTCTTGACGGTGCGGTAGAAGAGAAGTGGCTCCGCAAATCTGAACAGCGCTATAAGTGGAAACTCCGGGCATGAAGCCGGGCCGATGAAGGCTTGGCAACGAGGAGTTTTTCATGGTGAAGAAATCAGCGCGGCGCACTCGCCGCACG
>JAGOCV010000218.1 GCA_017998575.1 Burkholderiaceae bacterium | reverse complement strand
CCTCTACAATGGCCCGGAGGTCACGGGTTGCAGGTTCTCCTTCTGGATTCCACTCGCCCAACCGGCTGCAGACAACGGCCCGGCGACCATCGACAGTCCATCCAAAGACGCCGGAGTATCAGCATGAACGACACACGGCCGCCCGAAGGCCTGCGCAGCCACCCCGCGCGGAGCTCGGAGGTTTTCCAATGAGCCTGATTCCCAAGAAGGGCACGGTCTATGTCGTCGATGACGATGAAGCCGTGCGCGATTCGCTGCAGTGGCTGCTCGAAGGCAAGGACTATCGCGTGCGGTGCTTCGACTCCGCCGAGTCCTTCCTCAGCCGCTACGACCCGCGCGAAGTCGCCTGCCTGATCGTCGACATCCGCATGGGCGGAATGACCGGGCTCGAGCTGCAGGACCGTCTGATCGAACGCCGCTCTCCGCTGCCCATCGTGTTCATCACCGGCCATGGCGACGTGCCCATGGCGGTGAACACCATGAAGAAGGGTGCGATGGATTTCATCCAGAAGCCCTTCAAGGAAGAAGAACTCGTGGGCCTGGTCGAGCGCATGCTCGAACACGCCAAGGGTGCCTTCACCGAATACCAGCAGGCCGCCAGCCGCGACGCATTGCTGGCCAAGCTCACCGGCCGCGAGGCCCAGGTGCTCGAGCGCATCGTCGCCGGTCGGCTCAACAAGCAGATCGCCGACGACCTGGGCATCAGCATCAAGACTGTTGAGGCGCACCGCGCCAACATCATGGAAAAGCTCAACGCCAACACGGTGGCCGACCTGCTCAAGATCGCCCTGGGCCAGAACGCCGCCAAGACCTGAGCCGCCAGCCTCCTGCCCGACGCCCGCCTCGCTTCGATCGCGGGCGTTTTCGCTTCCAGCCCTTCTCCGCGCACCTCACGCCCTCCTGTCATGACCGCACAACTGATCGATGGCAACGCCCTCGCCAAGACCATCCGCGCCGACGTCGCGCACCGTACCGATGCCCTCAAGGCGCGCGGCGTGCTGCCGTCGCTGGCCATCGTGCTGGTGGGAGACGATCCGGCCAGCCAGGTCTATGTGAAGCACAAGGTCAACGACAGCAGCGAGACCGGCCTCAAGGCCACCCTGGAGCGCTACCCTGCTTCGATGCAGGAAGCGCAACTGCTCTCGCGCATCGCCGCCCTCAACACCGACCCGTCGGTGCACGGCATCCTGGTGCAACTGCCGCTGCCGCGCCACATGGACACCAGCAAGGTGATCGAGGCCATCGCACCGGCCAAGGACGTGGACGGCTTCCATGTGGCCAGCGCCGGCGCGCTGATGGTGGGCCGGCCGGGCTTCTGGCCCTGCACGCCCTACGGTTGCCTGAAGATGCTCGATTCCATCGGCTACGACCTGCGCGGCAAACACGCGGTGGTGATCGGCCGCAGCAACATCGTCGGCAAACCGATGGCGATGATGCTGCTCTCGCGCAATGCCACGGTCACCATCTGCCACAGCGCCACGGCCGACCTGAAGGCCCTGACGCTGCAGGCCGATGTGGTGGTGGCTGCCGTGGGCAAGCGCAATGTGCTCACGGCCGACATGGTCAAACCCGGCGCGGTGGTGATCGACGTCGGCATGAACCGCAACGACGAAGGCAAGCTGTGCGGCGACGTGGACTTCGAGGGCGTGCGCAAGGTGGCCGGATGGATCACCCCGGTACCCGGCGGCGTCGGCCCCATGACGCGTGCGATGCTGCTCGTCAACACCCTAGAAGCCGCAGAGCGCGCGGCAGGCTGAGCACGACGCTGGGGAATTGATCGGCCCGATAGTCAGACTTTGCGGTTGAAACCCACAGGGCTGCCTCAAAATGCGGGGCATGACCCAACCGCTGCTCGACTTCTCCGATCTCCCGCTGTTCGACCGCATCCGTCCGGAGCACGTCGGGCCCGCCGTTGATGAACTGCTGGCCGAATCCAGCGCCGCTCTGGAGAAGGTCACCGCGGCCGACTTCCCCGCCGACTGGACAGCGATCGCTCGCGAGCTCGACGTCGCCACCGAACGCCTGGGCCGCGCCTGGGGTGCCGTGAGCCACCTCAACAGCGTGGCCGACTCGCCCGAGCTGCGCGCGGCCTACAACGCGGCCCTGCCCCGGGTCACCGAATTCTGGACCCGCCTGGGCGCCGACGAGCGCCTCTATGCCAAGTACAAGGCCATCGACCCGGCCGGCCTGACCGCCGAGCAGCGCCAGGCCCACCGCAATGCCGTGCGTAACTTCGTGCTCTCGGGTGCCGAGTTGCAGGGCCACGACCGCGAGCGCTTTGCCGCCATCCAGGAGCGCATGGCCGAAGTGAGCCAGAAGTTCAGCGAGAACGTACTCGATGCGACGGACGGCTGGGCCTACTACGCATCGTCCGAAGAGCTGGACGGCGTCCCCGCAGACGTGCAGGCCGCGGCGCGTGCAGCCGCCAGTGCCGAAGGCCGCGAAGGCTACAAGCTCACGCTCAAAATGCCCAGCTACCTGCCCGTCATGCAGTTCGCGACGTCCAGCGAGCTGCGCCGCAAGCTGTACAAGGCCTATGCCACGCGCGCCTCCGATCAGGCCGAGGGCGAAAAGGCTGTCGCGCTGGACAACTCGGCGCTGGTGCGCGAGATCCTGGCGTTGCGCCAGGAGGAAGCCCGCCTGCTGGGTTATCGCAATTTCGGCGAGGTGTCGGTCGTGGCCAAGATGGCCGATTCTCCCGCCCAGGTCATCGACTTCCTGCGTGACCTGGCACGCCGCGCCAAGCCTTACGCCGAGCGCGACCTGGCCGACCTGCGCGAATTCGCGCAGTCCGAGCTCGGCCTGGCCGATCCACAGCCGTGGGACTGGAGCTACATCAGCGAGAAGCTCAAGGAAGCGCGCTACGCGTTCAGCGAGCAGGAGGTCAAGCAGTACTTCACCGCGCCCAAGGTGCTGGCCGGGCTGTTCAAAATCGTCGAGACGCTGTTCGAGGTCGCCATCCGCCGCGACAGCGCGCCCGTCTGGAACCCGGGGGTGGAGTTCTACCGCATCGAGCGCAATGGTCATCTGGTCGGCCAGTTCTACCTCGACCCAGCAGCCCGCGCCGGCAAGCGCGGCGGAGCCTGGATGGACGACGTGCGCACGCGCTGGCTGCGCCCTGACGACGGCCGGCTGCAGACACCGGTGGCGCACCTGGTGTGCAACTTCGCCGATGGCGTCGATGGCAAGCCGCCACTGCTCACGCACGACGACGTGATCACGCTGTTCCACGAATTCGGCCACGGGCTGCACCACATGCTCACCCAGGTGGACGAACGCGACGTCTCGGGCATCAGTGGCGTCGAGTGGGACGCGGTGGAGCTGCCCAGCCAGTTCATGGAAAACTTCTGCTGGGAATGGGACGTGCTGCGCCACATGACCGCCCATGTGGACACGGGCGAGGCCCTGCCGCGCGCACTGTTCGACAAGATGCTGGCCGCCAAGAACTTCCAGAGCGGCCTGGGCACGGTGCGCCAGATCGAATTCGCGCTCACCGACATGCTGCTGCACACCTCGCACGACCCGTCCGCCGACTTCATGGACGTGTTGCGCGAGGTGCGCGCCGAGGTGGCCGTGATCCAGCCGCCCGAGTGGAGCCGCACGCTGCACAGCTTCAGCCACATCTTCGCGGGCGGCTATGCGGCCGGCTACTACAGCTACAAATGGGCCGAAGTGCTGAGCGCCGACGCCTATGCGGCCTTCGAGGAAACCATGCAGGACGACGGCACGCCCAGCGTCGAAACCGGGCGACAATACCGGCAGGCCATACTCGAGGCGGGCGGCAGCCGTCCGGCCATGGAGTCGTTCAAGGCATTCCGTGGCCGCGAGCCGCAGCTCGACGCCCTGCTGCGGCACCAGGGCATGGCCTGAATCCAGTGACTTCGCGGCGCTTCCCGCGCGCCGCTCCCTGCAACGGAAAGAATCGATGACGAGCACCCCCATCGCTAACGCGCCCCTGTTCCGCCTGGCCGGCCTGGTGCTGGCCCTGGCGGCGGCCACGCCAGCGCTGTCGCAGCAGATTTTCCGCAGCGTCGGTCCCGATGGGCGCATCACGTTCTCCGACAAACCGCCGGCGGCGACGGCCACGCCCGGCAGCTCTGCCGGTGGCGCTGCGGCCACACCTTCGGGTCCGGTGCTGCCGTTCGCCGTGCGCCAGGCCGCCACGCGCTTCCCGGTCACGATCTACACCGGCAATGCCTGCGCCCCGTGCGCCAGCGGCCGCAATCTGCTGGTCGCGCGCGGCGTGCCGTTCAACGAGCGCATCGTCGGCACGGCCGAGGACATCGAGGCCCTGCAGCGCCTGCAGGGCGAGAGCGGTCTGCCGCTGCTGACCATCGGTGGCCAGCAGCTCAAGGGCTTCTCCGAAAGCGAGTGGGTGCAATTCCTCGACGCTGCCGGTTACCCGAAGACCTCACAGCTGCCCGCGGGCTATCGCAACCCGGCGCCCCTGCCCATGGTCGCGCGCGCCGAAGCCGCCCCACCGCCTCAGCCGCCGGCCCCGCCACCGCTGGCTCCGCTGACGGCCCCGCCCGCGCCCTCGCCGGCCAATCCGGCCGGTATCCAGTTCTGAGCCGCGACCCGGCCCGTCGAGCAAGAACGGCCCCTGCGGGGCCGTTTTCTTTTGTGGACCGGCCGGTACGCTCAGTACCTGATCGTCTCGACGCCACCCGGCGTGCCGAGCAGGCAGACGTTGGCCTTCTGGCAGGCGAACACACCCACCGTCACGACCCCGGGCCACTGGCTCACCTGCATCTCGAAACCCAGCGGATCGCGGATCTGCAGACCCTGCACGTCGAGGATGTGCTGCCCGTTGTCGGTAACCAGAGGGGCACCGTCCTTCATCCGCAGGCGGGCCTCGCCCCCCTGCGCCGCGAACTGGCGCGTGATGCGCTGAGCGGCCATCGGGATCACTTCCACCGGCAGCGGAAATCGGCCCAGCACCTCGACGCGCTTGGACGCATCGGCGATGCACACGAAGCTGCGCGACTGCGCGGCGACGATCTTCTCGCGCGTGAGCGCCGCGCCGCCGCCCTTGACCATGTGGCCGCCACCATCGATCTCGTCGGCGCCGTCGATGTAGACCGACAGCGACTCCACCTCGTTGGCATCGAACACGCGGATGCCGAGCGCGGCCAGCCGCGCCGTCGAGGCCTCCGAGCTCGACACCGCGCCAGCGATGCGGTCCTTCATCGACGCCAGCGCGTCGATGAACTTGTTGACCGTGGAGCCCGTGCCCACGCCGACGATTTCGCCGGGCACCACGTACTGCAGCGCCGCCTGGCCCACGAGGGCCTTGAGTTCATCCTGGGAATAAGAAGTCATCTGGGAGAATCCTGAGAGTTCACGAATTATCCAATGCCACTGCTCCCCTACTCCCTCGCCCGCCCGTTCCTGTTCAGCCTCGACCCCGAGAAGGCCCACGAACTGACGCTGAACGCGCTCGCCCGCGTGGGCGGCACGCCGATGGCCTGCGCCATCGGCAACACGCGGGTGGACGACCCGGTCGAGGTGGCGGGTCTGCGCTTTCCCAACCGCGTCGGGCTGGCTGCCGGGCTGGACAAGAACGCGCGCTGCATCGACGGCCTGGCAGCGCTCGGCTTCGGTTTCGTCGAAGTCGGCACGGTGACGCCGCGTGCACAGCCGGGCAACCCGCGCCCGCGCATGTTCCGCCTGCCTGAGGCCAACGCGCTGATCAACCGGCTGGGCTTCAACAACGACGGGCTCGACGCCTTCGTGGCCAACGTGCGCCGTGCGACGTTCCGCCGGGCCGGTGGTGCCACCCCCATGTTGCTGGGCCTGAACATCGGCAAGAACGCCGTCACGCCCGTGGAGCAGGCCACCGACGATTACCTGGCTTGCCTGGACGGTGTGCACGCGCACGCCGACTACGTGACCGTCAACATCTCCAGCCCCAATACCAAGAACCTGCGGGAACTGCAGTCCGACGAAGCGCTCGACGGCCTGCTTGGCGCGCTGGCCCGTCGCCGGCGCGACCTGGCCCAGCAACAGGGCCGGCGCGTGCCGCTGTTCGTGAAAATCGCCCCCGACCTCGACGATGCCCAGGTGGCCGTGATCGCCGCCACGCTGCGCCGCCACGACGAAGCCGATCGGGCGGGCGACAGTCTGGGTTGGGGTCTGGTCGCCACCAACACCACCATCGACCGCTCGGCCGTGCAGGGCCTGCGTCATGCCGACGAAGCGGGTGGACTGTCGGGCGCGCCGGTGTTCGAAGGCAGTAACCGCGTGATCCGCCTGCTGCGCGAGCAGCTTGGCGGTGCGTTCCCTATCATCGGCGTGGGCGGCGTGCTGAGCGCGGCCGACGCCGTCGCCAAGCTCGACGCCGGCGCCGACGTGGTGCAGATCTACACCGGCCTCATCTATCGCGGCCCGGCACTGGTAGACGAAGCTGCCCGGGCGCTGCGCGACCACGCGGCCCGCAAGCCACGCTGAAGTCGCACGGGTTCACAGCAACCCGGCCACCGCTTCGCCGATCGCGAGACTGCTGGTGAGCCCCGGCGACTCGATGCCGAAGAGGTTGACCAGGCCCGCCACGCCGTGCACTGCGGGGCCCTGAATCAGGAAGTCTGCCGCCGGCTCACCCGGCCCGCTGATCTTGGGGCGGATGCCCGCGTAGCCGGGCTGCAGCGCGCCGTCGGTCAGGCCGGGCCAGTAGCGCCGCACCTCCGCATAGAAGCGCTCGCCGCGCGCTGGATCGACCTGCAGATCGAGCGGCGAATCGACCCATTGCACATCGGGCCCGAACTTGGCCTGTCCACCCAGGTCGAGCGTCAGATGCACGCCCAGGCCGGCCGCGTGTGCCTCGGGCACCGGATAGATCAGCCGGGAGAACGGCGCACGGCCCGACAGCGTGAAGTAATTGCCTTTGGCAAACGAGGCGCGCGGAACGTGGCGCGTGTCCAGGCCGCCGAACCGGGCCGCCAGC
>JAGOCV010000217.1 GCA_017998575.1 Burkholderiaceae bacterium | reverse complement strand
GTCATGGCGTGGGCCGAGAACATCGACGAGGCGGCGATCAGCGAAGCGACGAGGGTGAGTTTTGCGTTCATGCGGTTCTCCTTGGGTTGCGAACGGAACGAATCTTCCGCGTGGCGCGGCGGCCGGTTCGTAGTTCTGGGCAGGCGTCGCGTGTAGGACGCCAGCCCTGAGCGCGGGGCCGTGTGTGCAACTGTTTCTCGCGTCATCTGTAACGCATGCCATGTGGTCCCTATCCCACGCACGCTGGCGACGGTGAACGATGGGCAAGGCGGCACCTCGCCGCGAACAATGCGGGCACCTTCCGGGGATCGAGAGTAAAAGATGAAGACATTGCTGATCTGCGCGGCCTTCGTTGCCGGGCTCCAGGCGGTAGACGCCTTCGCCGACGTGCCGCACCCACCGGCGCACGCCGCCGTGTCCCCTGCGCCCGCCCACGGCCTGACCAGCTTGCTGCGCCCCCTCGGCTGAAACGGCTGCGCATGCGCGAGACGCCGTTTTCAGCGGATCGCTCGGTGGACGCGGGCACTGCGGCCCGGCAAGACGCGCTGGTCGCCCTGGGCGAATGGCTGCGCGGGCAGGGCTACACCTTCGTCACCCCCACGCCTGCCACCCATGCCCGTGTGCTGCGCCGGCCGGCGCAGGGTGCATCGTCGCTGCGCGATGCCTTCGGCTGGAGCCGCCCGTTCGCCCCGGGCCTGCTGCCCCGGCCGCTGCACGACGGACTGGCCGCCGCCGGCCTGATCCGCGCGGCGGAGGGCCAATGGCGCAGTCGGGTGCGCTTCTCGTCGCTGGCGGATCTCTTGCTGTCGCACTCGGCCTTTCCCACCGATCAGGACAGCGCGGTCTTCTTCGGTCCCGACACCTGCCGCTTCGCCCGCCAGATCGCAGCCGAGTTGGCGGTCCGGCCGCTGCGCGCGCGGCCACGCGTGCTCGACGTCGGGTGCGGCAGCGGCGCCGGCGGGCTGCTGGCCGCCCGTGACATTGGCGAACGCTGGCGCGTGCAAGCTCGATCGCCTCTGAGACTCTTCGATACGGCCGACGCGGCTTGCGGCGCAACGTAGGAGCGGGATGACCGCCCCACGCGGGCGCTGCCGATGGTGGCCAGGCCGCGCCGCGCCCACCATCGGTGCATCCTGTGAGATCAACCCGCGCCATGCTTCAAGCTCTTTCCGCCCCTTCGACCCTTCATGCCTTGTCGGCCGCGCCGCGCCTGGTGTCCCGGCGCAGTGCGCTCGGCCCGCACGAGCAGCTCTATCGCCGCCTGCTGCAGCCGCGGCTGGACGCGCAGGCGCTCGATGCCGCAGCCACCTACCTCGACGAGAGCCTGCGCGCCGTGGCAGCCGATCCGGTCGATCTGCCCGAGCGGCCCGAACAGCTGCACGAGTGGATGGAAGATGGTGCGCACACGGTCATGCAGCGCTACGGCGAATACATGAAAGAGCGGGAACACGGCGCGCCGCGGCGGTTCTTCTTCAACCGCGCGCATGCCCTGTACTTCCTGCGCATGGTCGCGCCTACCAAGCTCGTCGATGGATCGTGGCTGTGGGGCCTGACGGCGCAGGCCGACAATCCGCGCCTGGCACCGCTGGTGCGCACCTACCTCGAAGAACTGGGCGACGGCGATCCTGCCAAGAACCACGTGCTGCTGTACCGCCGCCTCCTCGAAGGCCTGGGCCTGGACCAGGAGCGCGCGGCGCCGGATGCCGCGTGGCAGCAGGGGGCGATCCAGCTCGCGCTGGGCTGCCAGGCCGAACGCTACCTGCCGGAGGTCGTGGGTTTCAACCTGGGCTACGAACAGCTGCCGCTGCATCTGCTGATTACGGCTTACGAGCTGGACGAGCTGGGCATTGATCCGTATTACTTCACCTTGCATGTGACGGTGGATAACGGCGCTTCGGGCCATGCACGCCAGGCGTGCGACGCCGTGCTGGGCCTGCTGCCGCGCTACGGCGATGCCGATGCGTTCTGGCATCGCGTGCGCGAGGGCGCCAAGCTCGGCTGCGTCGGCATGGGTACGACAGAGGCCATCGACGGCTTTGATGCCCGTACAGAGGTGGTGCGCATCCTCACGGACAAGGCACCGCTCGGCGCGGGTGCGCACGCCAACCATTGCAGGCTGGGCGGACGTTCCATCAACGATTGGCTGCGCGAGCCCGAGGGCATGGACAGCTTCCTGCAGCAACTGGAGCGTGCGCCGGGCTGGCTGCGCCTGGGCGAGCCGCCCGCCGACAGCCGCTTCTGGCAACTGCTGCAGGGCGAGCGCGCCCAGATGTTTGGCGTGTTCAGCCCGTACGAATTGCAGGTCATCCACGACTGGATCCGCGGCGACGACAGTGCCGACGGCCTGCCGTTCACCGAAGCCGCCGCCACCAACCAAGGCACGCGCCGGCCGCGTTTTCGCGCGTTGCAGGCAAGGGCTGCCCGGGCCAAGGCATCGGCGGCTGCGCTGCCGGGGCTTGAACTCGATCCCGATCTGGCCGATTTCAAACGCGCCTGGGCACGTGGCGACGGTGCTTCGCGCAGCGCCCTGATGGTGGAGGCCCTGGGCCCGGCCAGCCACTGGACGCCCGCCGGGCTTCACGCCACGCGGCTGTTCGCTGCGCGTGCCTGACGGCGTTGGCGCGGGACGGCCTGGACCTCACGCCTGACGGGAGCCTGCCTCACGATGCCGCTTGTCCAGCTCGAACTCTCTGCTCCGCGCCACGGCTGGCTGCCCGTGCGCGCGATGGTGGGAACGTGGGTCTGCAGTTCCATGCCTGGCGCGGTCCGGTGGATCCGGTGCGCGATCTGCACCGTGCGCTGCGGACCGTGCTGGCCGGCGGCCGCGGCACGATGCTCTGGCATCTGGACCCTGCCGGTTATTTCCTCGAGCTGCTGCGCCTGGGCGACAGCTTCCATCTGCGTGTCTCGCATGCGCGCCAGGCGTTCTATACCGAGCGCGAAGGTGTCGCCATCGGCCCATGGGGCAGCGCATGAGGTGCTGCTGCCCCTGGTGCATGCGCTGCTGCAATTCCAGCGCCTCAATCCCGGCCAGCCGCACTGGTGGCACACCGAGCTGCCGCACCTCGCGCAGCTGGAGCAATGGGCGCGTCAGCAGCCGGAAGTGCCGAGGCGCCGCACGGGTACCTGAACCTGGTGCATGCCGTCAGTCGTGTGGCGGCACGCGATTCAGGCTGCCAGCCACGTACACGAAGCGTTCAGCACGACGCCGCCCGGCAACAGGGCTTCGAGGACAAATCCCTGATCGGTTTCGCGGCCCTTCCAGTGCAGCTCGAACTGTAGTGGCAGGCCCAGTTGCGACACGATCTCGGGCGTGTGCCGCGCGCAGTGCATCGGGAAGTCCAGCACGCCGCCTTCGCTGCGGATGTCGCCGTGGTAGTGATGGAGGAAATCCGCGCCGACGAAGTGTCCGTTGCGGATGAGGCAGGCGCCTTCGCCGAGCGTGCCGCTGGTGGTGGTGAAGACGATTCGGTAGTGACCGTTTTCCATGGGGCGTTCTCCGTTGTCTCGTTCTTGTCTTCCGGCTGCATCGGTGGCAGCGCATGTATCGGGCAGATGGTCGCCAGCCGGGTGCGCGGCGTCAACCCGCGCGACCGTTCCCGTGCCGCCTGATCGGCTCCAGCCAGTCGACCACGAGCGCGTGGTAGTCGTCCTGCCAGCGCTGCTCCGACAGCTCGTGATCGGCGCCGCGCAGCACGTGCCGCGTCACCGAGCGCGCGCGGCAGGCCAGCGCCTGCGCGTAGCTCTCGATCACCGGCGGCGGGATCACCTCGTCGTGTTCGCAGGACACGAGCAGCACGTCCCCCTGGAAGCCGGCACAGGCGGCCAGCGCGCGGTTGGTCGATGGCGCATGGACGCGGGAGCGGTAGTCGTCGAGCTCGCGCTTGTCGAGCTCTTCCTTGGGACACAGCCAGTCGTCATCGGGATAAAGCGCGGGGCAGCGCAGCACCAGCGCGTCGAGCCGGCGCCGGGCGGCCAGCAACGCGGCCATGTAGCCGCCGTAGCTGAAGCCCAAGGCACCGATCGCGGCGGCGCTGGCGCGGCTCACCAGTGCGTCGTGATCCTGCAGGGTCTGGCGCAGGTTCTGTTCGCGGGTCGCCGCGTGGCGTGCCGCGTCGGGCCAGCTCGCATCGGGCAGGTCGGCCCGCGAACACGCCCAGCCCCGGGGGGCCAGGTCGCGCTCCAGGCGCTCGTACTGGGAACGCCCGTCGTCGTCCCAACCGGGCAGGACGAGCAGGGCGGCGGCGGGTGTCGTGGCCGACGGGTGCGTGTCAGTCATGCGGGCTCTCTGGAGGGTGGCAACGGGTCAATGCCCCGGCATGGCCGGAAGCGCGCGCTTGTGCGCCGTGCGCCGCCAGGTGTCGGTGATGATGCGCGCGGCGGCGGCATCCACAGGCTTGCCCTCGAGGAAGTCGTCGATGTCGTCATAGCGCACGCCCATGGCCGCCTCGTCGGGCAGCAGCGGCCTCAGCGATTCCAGATCCGCCGTGGGTTGCTTGAGCGCCAGCGCCTCGGCCGCACCCAGCGCCAGGGCCAGCGCGCGCACGCGCCGCTTGGTCAACCCGCCCAGCGGCGAGAGATCGAAGCCGCCGTCGCCGAACTTGGTGAAGAAGCCCATCAGTGCTTCGGCGGCGTGGTCCGTGCCCACCACCAGGCCCCCGCGCGCGCCGGCCACGGCGTACTGCGCCACCATGCGCTGGCGCGCCTTGATGTTGCCCAGCACGAAGTCCTCGCGCGCCGCCTCGCCCAGCGCCGCGCCCGCGGCCTTGACCGAATCGCGCAAGGCATCGGCGGCGGGGCGGATGTCCACCGTGAGCGTCTCATCGGGGCGAATGAAGGCCAGGGCGCGCTGGGCATCGGCCTCGTCGGCCTGGCGGCCATAGGGCAGGCGCATGGCGATGAAGCGCATGTCGCCGCCGCCTTCGCGCACGTTCTCCACGGCCAGCTGGCACAGCCGGCCCGCCACGCTGGAATCCACACCGCCGCTGATGCCCAGCACCAGCACGCGCGCATGCGCGGCGCGGGCGTAGTCCACGAGGAAGCCGACCCGGCGGGCGATCTCGTGGCTGGCATCGAAATCCGGGCTGACACCCAGCTCTGCGGCGATCCGCCGCGGGTTCTCGTCGTTCATCGGCTCTCCTTGGCTGCCCTGCGCGGCCGCATACGGCATGCGCGCAGGGCCACATCCTCGCGCATCGGCGTGCGTGGCGGGGTAGGACACGGGAGGATGGCGCGGCGATCCGCCGCCGTTGTCCTACACCCGCCAGCAGCCGCGCGCGCGATGCTGTCGTGCCCTTCGCTCGGAGAAGTCATACGCCATGGCCACCAAGAAGATCGCGGGCGGCATCGCCCCCACCTCCACCCGCACGCTCTGGAAGGGCGCCATCACCTTCGGCCTCGTGCACATCCCCGTGGGCCTGCATTCGGCCACGCAGGAATCGGGGCTGGACTTCGACTGGATCGACAGGCGCAGCGGCGACCGCGTGGGCTACAAGCGCATCAACAAGGCCACGGGCAAGGAAATCGCCACTTCCGACATCGTCAAGGGCATCGAGTACGAGGACGGCCAGTACGTCATCCTCACGCCCGAGGAGCTCGAGGCCGCGTACCCCAAGACACTGCAGACCATCGAGATCGAAGCCTTCGTGAAGGCCGGCGAGATCCCGTTCGTCTATCTGGAAAAGCCGTACTACGTGGCGCCGATCAACCGGGGCTCCCGGGTGTATGCGCTGCTGCGCGAAACGCTCAAGGCCTCGGGCCGCGTGGGCCTGGCCAAGGTGGTGATCTCCAGCAGCCAGCATCTGGCGGTGCTCATCCCCTGCGGGCCGGCGCTCATCCTCAACCTGCTGCGCTGGGGCGACGAAGTGCGCTCGTGGGAGCAGCTGTCGCTGCCCGACGAAGGCCGGGAGGGCCTCAAGCCCGGCGAGCTGAAGATGGCGCAGCAGCTCGTGGACGAGATGACCACGAAGTGGGATCCGAACAAGTTCCGCGACTCGTTCCGTGAGCAGGTGATGGAGCTGGTCGAGAAAAAGGCGCAGTCCGGCAAGCTCATGGCCGTCACCGAGCCCGAGAAGGGCGAGGCGCCACCGGCCGGCGCCACCGTGCACGACCTGTCCGAAATGCTCAGGCGCAGCCTGGCCTCGGGCAAGCGCACGCCGGCCGCGAAGACCGCGGCCCGGGGCCGCAGCAGCGAGGGCGACGCCGATGACGACCTGCCGCTGCGCAAGGCTGCGACGAAAAAGCCCGTGGCAAAGAAGGTCGCGACGAAGAAGGCTGCGGGCGGCAAGGGCGCCCCCGCGTCCGGTGCGCGTCCGGCGGCGAAAAAGACCGCGGCCAGGACACCCGCGCGCAGGAAAGCGGCCTGAGTCTGCGCCGACTGGCCGGCCTGTCAGTTCACAGCCCTTCCACCAGCTCCTTCACGCGCCGCTTGAGCGCGGCGATCTCGAACGGCTTGGTCAGCACCGCCATGCCGGGTTCGAGCAGGCCGTTGCCCACGGCAGCGTTGTCGGCATAGCCCGTGATGAACAGCACCTTCAGGCCCGGGCGCTTCTCGCGCGCGGCGTCGGCGACCTGGCGGCCGTTCATGCCGCCCGGCAGGCCCACGTCGCTGATCAGCAGATCGATGCGCATGTCGCCCTCGAGGATCTTCATCGCGGCCGGGCCGTGCTCCGCCGTCAGCACGCGGTAGCCCGATTCGGAGAGCACTTCCTCCAGCGTGGAGCGGATGCCCCATTCGTCCTCGACCACGAGCACCGTCTCGCCTTCGCCGGGTGCCACGGGCGCTCGTGGGGCGCCTCGTCGGCCGGGACGTCGGCGCCCACGTGGCGCGGCAGGTACAGGCACATGGTCGTGCCCTTGCCGACCTCGGAATACACGCGCACCTGGCCTTCGGACTGGCGCACGAAGCCATAGACCATGGACAGGCCCAGGCCGGTGCCCAGGCCGATGGGC
>JAGOCV010000216.1 GCA_017998575.1 Burkholderiaceae bacterium | reverse complement strand
AATTCCCCACTGCTGCCTCCCGTAGGAGTCTGGGCCGTGTCTCAGTCCCAGTGTGGCTGGTCGTCCTCTCAGACCAGCTACAGATCGTCGGCTTGGTGAGCCTTTACCCCACCAACTACCTAATCTGCCATCGGCCGCTCCAATCGCGCGAGGTCTTGCGATCCCCCGCTTTCATCCGTAGATCGTATGCGGTATTAGCGTAGCTTTCGCTACGTTATCCCCCACGACTGGGCACGTTCCGATGTATTACTCACCCGTTCGCCACTCGCCACCAGGGTTGCCCCCGTGCTGCCGTTCGACTTGCATGTGTAAAGCATTCCGCCAGCGTTCAATCTGAGCCAGGATCAAACTCTACAGTTCGATCTTGAATTGTTTGCTTCTTTCGAAGCCACTCATAAAACGGAATTGAAGTGAACTTCACTTCTATCTCATGAGCGTTTAAAGGTCTTGCGACCTTGTTCCGAAGAACTTGGCAATCGCCTTCAAACGCCCACGCTTATCGGCTGTAAGTTTTTAACGAACCGCTTGACTTTCGTCTTGCTTGACTTGCTGTGATCAGCAGAGCCTTGAATTCTAACATGTATTTTAAAAGCCTGTCAAACTTTTTTGCTTTCTTCGTTTCGCCGTCTGTTTCCAGAGTTTTGCGATTCGTTTTCAGCAGAGCCTTGAATTATGACATGCTATTTAAAGACCTGTCAAACTCAGTGGTTATTGCTGTCTTCTTGTTTCGAGCCGCCTGCCAACTTTATTGGCCAACTTGCTTTTAACTTCGTTTTCAGCAGAGCCTCGCAGTATATACCGAATTTTTTGTTTCGGTCAACTTTTTTGACTCAACCACCTGCTTTTGTTTTCGCGGAGGTTTTGCAACCTCCTTGAGTCGGGCTGGCTTCTTTCGAAGCGCCGCTCTCATCAGCAGAGCCATCGACTATAGCACGGGTTTTTCCGGGCACGCAAGCGCTTGCGCATCTTTTTTATATCGCCCGGAAGCGCCGTATATAGAGAGCGGTCTCGCCCTCTCCAGATAATGCGCGCATGGCTCTTATTACGCTTTTGCAGGCACGCCTGGCCTTTGGGCATGTGGCCTTGCTGGATGGAACTGACTTCACGCTCGAGAACGGGGAGAGGATCGGCCTGATCGGCCGCAATGGAACGGGCAAGTCTTCGCTTCTCAAGATACTGGGTGGTCTGGAGAAGGCCGACGATGGCACGCTGCAGCGGCAGAACGGTATCCGCGTTGCCTATGTGGCCCAGGAGACGGCGCTGGATCCGGCCCCTTCCATCTTCGACGCCGTCAGCCAGGGCTTGGCCGAGGTGCTGGAACTGCGCGAGCGCTACCTGCAGACCGAGGACCCTGCCGCACTCGACACCATCCAGTCGCGTATCGAGGCGCTGGATGGCTGGAACTGGGAGCGCCGCGTGGACGAGACACTCGAACGCCTGCACCTGGCGGGAGAGCGTGAGGTCGGCACACTCTCCGGCGGCATGAAGAAGCGCGTGGCCCTGGCCCAGGCGCTGGTGGCGCAACCTGACGTGCTCCTGCTGGACGAGCCCACCAACCATCTGGACCTGGACTCCATCCAGTGGCTGGAGAATCTGCTGCTCGACTACAGAGGCAGCGTCGTCGTCATCACCCACGACCGCGCCTTCCTCGACCGCGTCTCCACGCGTATCGTCGAACTCGACCGTGGCCAGCTGCGCTCCTTCCCGGGCAACTTCGCGCAATACCAGGTTAACAAGGAAGCGCAGTTGGCCCAGGAGGCCGTGATCAACGCCAAGGCCGACAAGCTGCTGGCGCAAGAGGAAGTGTGGATACGCAAGGGCGTCGAAGCGCGCCGCACCCGCAGCCAGAGCCGCATTGGCCGCCTGGAGCAACTGCGCGCCCGCCGCAGCGCCCGGCGCGACGCCGTGGGGCGCGTCAGGATGGATGTCGCAGCCGGCCTACCGGGCGGCAAGATCGTGGCCGAGCTGACCGACGTGGCCTGCTCGCGCGGCGGTCGCACCCTGGTGAGCGGCTTCACGGCCACATTCCTGCGCGGGGACAAAGTCGGACTGCTGGGCCCGAACGGCGCCGGCAAGACCACCCTGCTCAAGCTCATCCTTGGCGAGCTGGCGCCCGATGCCGGCATCGTGCGCCAGGGCGCGAATCTGCAAGTCGCCTACTTCGATCAGATGCGCGACGCGCTCGACCTCGACGCCACGCTGGAAGACTTCATCAGCCCTGGCAGCGAATGGATCGAGATCAACGGCCAGCGCAAGCACGTCAAGAGTTACCTCGGCGATTTCCTGTTCTCGCCTGCGCGCGCCGCGTCGCCCGTGCGCTCGCTCTCCGGCGGTGAGCGCAACCGGCTGCTGCTCGCCCGGCTGTTCGCGCGCCCGGCCAATGTGCTGGTGCTCGACGAGCCGACCAACGACCTGGACATCGACACGCTCGAGCTGCTCGAGGACCTGCTGCAGGATTACCCCGGCACCGTCTTCCTCGTGAGCCACGACCGCCGCTTCGTCGACAACGTGGTCACCAGCATCGTGGCCTGGGAAGGTGACGTGCGCGCCGGCCAGTGGCGCGAGTACGAAGGCAGCGTCGAAGACTGGCTGATCCAGTCCAGCCGGAGCCGGCAGGCCAACGCAGGCGCCGCGAAGGCCAACGCCCCGGCCGCGGCAGCCGCGCCAGCCGCCGAGGCACCCGCTGCGCCGGCGCCTGCGGCGAAGCGCAAGCTCAGCTTCAAGGATCAGCGCGAACTGGACGCCCTTCCGGCACGCATCCAGGCACTGGAAGCCGAACAGGCCCAGCTACGCGGGCAGCTGGCCGACCCCTCCGTCTATTCCGATGCGGCGCGCGCGACCCAGCTGCACGCCCGCGATGGCGCCATCGAGGAAGAGCTGATGGAAGCGCTCGAGCGCTGGGAAAGCCTGTCGGCCTAGTCCCACACCTGCGGCCTCGCGCCCGGGCTACATTGGCGTCACCCTCACTTCGTGCCGCCTGGCGGCTGACCGGATGATCCCGCATGCCCCAGCCGCAACGCAGTCGTGCCGCACCGCCAGCCTGCTCCGCCGCACCGCGGGCTGGCTCGTGCTGATGGCGGCGTCCGTGCTCGCTGGCTGCGCCAGCCTTCCGCCGCCCGACACCGTGCAGAAGAGCGTTTCGCACGCCTGGGCGGAGCCCCAGGCCACACGGCTCGGCCGCCTGGCCGAGGCCGGACGGCCTGCCGGCGTCTCGTACTCGGGCTTCCGCCTGCTGGGCCGGGCCGATTCAGCCTACGTGAGCCGGATCGCGCTGGTCGATGCGGCCGAGAAGACGTTGGACCTGCAGTACTACGCGATCAAGCAGGACGCCAGCAGCGATGCCCTCCTGGCGCGCGTGCGCGAGGCTGCGGCGCGCGGCGTGCGGGTGCGGATCCTGCTGGACGACCTGAATGCGAGCGGCCGCGATGCCCACGTGCTGCGGCTCATGGCCGACCGCAACATCGAGATCCGCATGTTCAACCCGTTGCCGGGACTGCGCGGATCGCTGCTGACGCGCATCCTGGGCTCGCTGGGCGACGTCGACCGCATCCAGCGCCGCATGCACAACAAGGTGTTCATCGCCGACAACGCGCTGGCCATCACGGGCGGGCGCAACCTGGGCGATGCCTATTTCGGCCAGGGCCAGGACAGCAACTTCGTCGACCTGGACATCCTGGCCGCCGGGCCGGTGGTGCGCGAGATGTCGAAGAGCTTCGACGAGTACTGGAACGACAAGCTCGCCTACCCGATCGAGTCGCTGCTGGTGCGGGAAGACATGCTGCGCCTGCTGGGACCCGTGCCCGAGGGCGACGGCCCGCCCGCGCCCGATCCGGATTCGAGCCTGTCGGCCGCCACGCGCACCGGCCGTCTCGACCTGGTGTGGGCGCCGTCGCTCTTCATGGTGGACAAGCCCGGCAAACTCGATCCCGAGCAGGGCGTGCCCGCCGAGGAAACGCAGGACACGCTGGTGGACGGCCTGCTCAGCCTGATGCGCCGCGCCCGCAGCGACCTGCTCATCGTCTCGCCGTACTTCGTGCCGGGGCCGCGCATGATGGAAGAGTTCGCCGGGCTGCGCCAGCGCGGCATCCGGGTGCGCGTGCTGACCAACTCGCTGGCGTCCAACGACGCGCCCATCGCCCACGTGGGGTATGCGCGCTACCGGCGCGAGCTGCTCAGGCTCGGCGTCGAGCTGTACGAAATGCGTGCCGAGGCTTCCGTCACGCGCGGCGCGTTCGGCTCGGGCAGCGGCACGTCCAACATCGGCTCGCCGCCCGAATCGCGCGCCAGCCTGCATGCCAAGTCCATCGTGATGGACGGGCGCGTGCTGGTGGTCGGCTCGATGAACCTCGACTTGCGTTCGCAGTTGCAGAACAGCGAGATCGCCATCGTCATCCGCAGCGCCGCACTGTCGGCGCAGGCCACCGCCATGGTGCAGCCGACGCTCGACCGCGACGCCTGGCGCATGGAGCTCACCGCCGACGACAAGCTGATCTGGCACGCGCCATCGGGCGTGGATGCGCCCGACGCCCGTGCCGAGCCCGGCGCCTCCACCGGGCTCAAGCTGCTGCTGAAAATCATCGGACCGCTCGCGCCCGACGAGATGCTCTGACAGCTGCTCGCGGCCCCAAGGGCGGCTGACCTATCATCGGCGCTTATGCCGACAGCCGATTCCGCCCGTCCGGTCCGCATCCTGCACCTGGAGGATTCGGACGCCGACCACGAGCTCGCGCAGTATGCGCTGGCCGACAGCGGGCTCGACTTCCGGCTGGTGCGCGCCACCGCGCTGCCCGATTTCATGGCCCGGCTGGCCAACGGGCATTTCGACGTGGTGCTGGCCGACTTCAACCTGCCCGGCTTCACCGCACTCGACGCCTGGGCCGAGGCCGGCAAGCTCGAACGCGTGCCGCCGTTCGTTCTGCTCTCCAGCGCGCTGGGCGACATGGACGTGGTCGAGGCGCTGCGCCGCGGCATCAGCGATTACGTGCGCAAGGACGACCTCGGCAAGCTCGGCCACGTGATCGTGCGCGCCATCGAGGCGCGCCGTGCCCGCGAGGCGCGTGAACGTTCCGAGGCCGAGATGGCCGAGGCGGTGCGCCGCTCCACCGAGCTGTCCGAGTACCTGCAGTCGCGCATCGAGGAGGAGCGCACCGCGCTGGCGCGCGACGTGCACGACGAGATCGGCGGCGCGCTGGCCGCCGTCAAGTTCGACCTGGCGTGGATCCAGCGCCACACCAAGGACGCCGGCACGCGCGAGCACGTCAACACCGCGCTCGAAATGCTGCGCCACGCCATCGACGCCAGCCAGCGCATCGTGCTCGATCTGCGTCCGCCCATCCTCGACCAGGGCCTGGTCACGGCGATCGACTGGCTGGCGCGCAACTTCGAGAAGCGCACCGGCGTGGCGACCACCTTCCGCTCCAGCCACGAGAAAATACGCGCCCCGGATGCCGTGCAGCTCACGGTCTACCGCACGGCGCAGGAAGCGCTGACCAATGTCTCCAAGCATGCCGACTGCCGCAACGTCGAGATCGAGCTGTCCGACGCCGAGGGCGTGCTGACGCTCGAAGTGGCCGACGACGGCCGCGGCCTGACACAGGACGCGCTCGACAAGCCCAAGGCTTTCGGTCTGAAAGGGCTGGTGGAGCGCGCGCGCGTGGTGGACGGCTGGCTCGACATCACCAACCGCCATGGCATCGGCACCGCCATCATCCTGTCGGTGCCGCTCAAGCCGGTGCAACTGCAACTGGCGCCCGCAGGCGCCCGGGGGGCCGCATGATCCACGTCGTGCTGTGCGACGACCACGCGCTGGTGCGCCGCGGCATCCGCGACACGCTGATCGAGGCCACCGACATCCAGGTCACGGGCGAGGCCGGCAGCTACCCCGAGTTGCGCGAGGTGCTGCGCACTGCCCGCTGCGAAGTGCTGCTGCTCGACCTGAACATGCCCGGCCGCAGTGGCCTGGAAGTGCTGGCCGCGCTGCGCGAGACCGATCCGCAGATCAAGGTGCTGATCGTCTCCATGTTCACCGAAGACCAGTACGCCATCCGCTGCCTGAAGGCCGGCGCGCAGGGCTACGTGAACAAGGCCGGCAATCCCGAGGAGCTGATCGCGGCCACGCGCACCGTGGCGGCCGGCCGCAAGTTCGTCACGCCCGAAGTGGCGCAGATGCTGGTCGACAGCCTGCACCACTCCACCGACGAGGCACCGCACCAGGCGCTGTCCGAGCGCGAACTGCAGACGCTGGTGAAGATCGCCTCGGGCAAGAAGCTCTCGGACATCGCGGAAGAACTGATGCTCAGCCCCAAGACGGTGAGCGTCTACCGCACACGCGTGATGGAAAAGCTCAACCTCACGAGCAACGCCGCGATCACGGCCTACGCGATCCGCAACGACCTCGTGTGAGCCGTGCGCCCGCCGTCAGCGGGTGACCAGCAGGTCGACCATGCGCTCCATCAGCGACAGGAACGGTGTTTCCATCATGGGCAGCGTGGCGATCAGCCCCACCAGGCCCATCACCAGCGTGACCGGGAAGCCGATGGCGTAGATGTTCATCTGCGGCGCGATGCGCGAGACGATGCCCAGCGCCAGGTTCACGAACAGCAGCAGCGCCACCATGGGCAGCGCCAGCCACAGCGCGCTGGCGAACAGGTCGGCGCCCAGTTCGTACAGGCGCAGGCGCGACACGGTTTCGGCAAAGCTGCCATCGAGCGGGAAGGTCTCGAAGCTGCGCACCACCGCCATCAGCACCAGCAGGTGGCCGTTGACGACGATGAACATCAGCACGGACATGTTGCCGAAGAAGCGCGAGACGGCACTGACCTGTGCGTTGGACGACGGATCGAAGAACGCCGCGAAGTTCAGGCCCATTTGCAGGCCGATCACTTCGCCCGCCAGCTCCACCGCCGCGAACACGATGCGCACCGCGAAGCCGATGGCCACGCCCACCGAAATCTGCTGGATGACGGTGGCCAGCGCC
>JAGOCV010000215.1 GCA_017998575.1 Burkholderiaceae bacterium | reverse complement strand
GATGGCGCTGATGGTGGGCGCGATGACCATCCACAACATCCAGCCGGGCCCGCAGGTGATGACCAGCAACCCCGAGCTGTTCTGGGGCCTGATCGCCTCGATGTGGATCGGCAACCTGATGCTGATCATCCTGAATCTGCCGCTGATCGGCATCTGGGTGAAGCTGCTGACCGTGCCCTACAAATGGCTGTTCCCCTCGATCGTGCTGTTCTGCGCCATCGGTGTGTACTCCACCAACAACAACACCTGGGACGTGTGGATGGTGGCCATCTTCGGCATCATCGGCTACGTCTTCATCAAGCTCGGCATGGAACCCGCGCCGTTGCTGCTGGGCTTCATCCTGGGCCCGATGATGGAAGAAAACCTGCGCCGCGCACTGCTGCTCTCGCGTGGCGACTGGAGCGTGTTCGTCACGCGTCCGCTGTCGGCCGGCCTGCTGGCTGCCGCCGCCCTGCTGCTCATCATCGTGCTGCTGCCCTCGGTGAAGAGCAAACGCGAGGAAGCTTTCGTCGAGGACTGACGAAGGCGATGCGCGCCCCGGTGCGCGCGCCCCTCGCACGACGGCGCCTTCGGGCGCCGTTTTTCATTGCCGCGCCAGCCCGATAATCGCCCGATGCCCTTCGACTTCAACAATCCCTACCCCTCCGTGCGCACGCCCGTGTTCGCACGCAACGTCGTGTCGTGCTCGCATCCGCTGGCCTCGCAGGCGGGGCTGCGCATCCTGCAGGCCGGCGGCAATGCGGTCGATGCCGCAGTGGCCGCGGCAGCGGTGATGACACTGGTGGAGCCGGTGAGCAATGGTCTGGGCAGCGATGCGTTCTGCATCCTGTGGGACGGGCAGAAGCTGCACGGCCTCAACGGCTCGGGCCGCGCACCGCAGGCGTGGACGCCCGGGTACTTCCGGCGCAAGTACGGCGACGGCGCGACGACACCGCCCAAGCGCGGGCTGGACGCCGTCACGGTGCCCGGCGCCGTGGGCAGCTGGGTGGCCATGTCGGAGCGATTCGGCAAGCTGCCGTTCGCCGATCTCATGGCGCCGGCCATCGAGATCGCCGAGCGCGGCTACCTGGTGCCGCCGTGGGTGCGTCTGAAGTGGGAAGCCGCGACCGAAGAGCTGCGCGGCCAGCCCGGCTTTGCCAGCGCCTTCCTGCCGTGGGGGCGTGCGCCAGAGGTGGGTGAGCTGTTCCGCTTTCCGTCGGCCGCGCGCGGCCTGCGGGCCATCGGCGAGACACGTGGCGCTGCCTTCTACGGCGGCGAGATCGCCCAGGCCATCGAGCGCTTTGCCGCGCAGCACGGCGCGAGCCTGAAGGCCTCGGACTTCGCGTCGTACCGGCCCGAGTGGGTCGAGCCGATCTCGCGCGACTACCGTGGCCACACGCTGCACGAGATCCCGCCCAACGGGCAGGGCATCACGGCCTTGATCGCGCTGGGCATCCTGGAGCAGTTCGATCTGGCCGGCATGAAGGTGGACGGCGTCGACGCGCAGCATCTGCAGATCGAGGCCATCAAGCTCGCCTTTGCCGACGTGTACCGCTACGTGGCCGAGCCATCGGCGATGGAGGTGACGGCCGCGCAGATGCTCGATGGCGACTACCTCGCCTCCCGTGCCAGACTCATCGACATGAAGAAGGCAACGGACTTCGGCGCCGGCAACCCCGTCAAGGGCGGCACCATCTACCTCACTGCTGCCGACGAGAGCGGCATGATGGTGAGCTTCATCCAGAGCAATTACATGGGCTTCGGCTCGGGTTGCGTGGAACCGACGTTCGGCATCAGCCTGCAGAACCGTGGCCACGCGTTCAGCCTCGACGAGCGGGGCCTCAATCCCGCCAACGTGGTGGCGCCGGGCAAGCGGCCGTTCCACACCATCATTCCGGCCTTCCTCACCAGAGACGGCCAGCCCGTGATGAGTTTTGGCGTGATGGGCGCCAACATGCAGCCGCAGGGCCACGTACAGACGCTGGTGCGCATGCTCGACTACGGCCAGAACCCGCAGGCCGCCTGCGACGCACCGCGCTGGCGCTACAACGAGAAGCTGGAGATCAACGTCGAGGCTTCGATGGATGCGGCCACCATCGAAGGACTGACCGCGCGCGGCCACCGCACCGAGATCATCCGCGACAACTACCAGGACTTCGGCGCCGGCCAGTTCATCTGGCGCATGGGCGAGCCCGCCGTGGAAGGCTACGTGGCGGCCAGCGATCCGCGCCGCGACGGCCTGGCCGCGGGCTACTGACGATGATGCAGCCGGCGGCGGCGTTGGCGCCGCAGCGCTTCACATCCGGGCTGGTGCTGGCCGTGGCGGGCGCGATCGCCTTCAGCGGCAAGGCCATCATCGTGAAGCTGGCCTATCGCCACTCCGTCGATGCGGTCACGCTCATCATGCTGCGCATGCTGTTCGCGCTGCCGCTGTTCCTGGCGATGGCCTGGTGGGCCAGCCGCGGCAAGACGCCGCTCACGCGCAGCGACTGGGCCGGTGTGGTGGGGTTGGGCGTGACGGGCTACTACCTCGCGAGCTTTCTCGACTTCGCGGGACTGGCCTACATCAGCGCCGGCCTGGAGCGCCTGATCCTCTACCTCACGCCCACGCTGGTGCTGCTGATCGGCAGGGTGCTGTACGGGCGGCGCATCACGCGACTGCAAGTGGTGGGGCTGGTCGTGAGTTATGGCGGCACGCTGCTGGTGTTCGGCCAGGAGTTCAGCGTCGAGCCCAGCGGACGGACCGCCTGGGGCGCATTTCTCGTGCTGGCCAGCACGGTGTCGTACGCCATCTACCTCGTCTACAGCAGCCAGCTGGTGCAGAGGCTGGGATCCATGCGGCTGGTGGGCCTGGCGACCAGCGTGGCCTGTGTCTGCTGCATCGCGCAATACCTGTTGTTGCGCCCGCCCGGCCTGGCGCTGGCGCTGCCCGCCCCGGTGCTGTGGCTGTCGGTGCTCAACGCCACGGCCTGCACGGCTGCGCCGGTGCTGATGGTGATGATGGCGGTCGAGCGGATTGGCGCGGGGCTGGCATCGCAGGTCGGCATGGTCGGGCCCCTGTCCACCATCGCCATGGGCATTTTCATCCTGGGCGAGCCGTTCACGGCCTGGATCGCCGCCGGCACCGTACTGGTAGTGGGCGGTATCTACCTCTTCACGCGCGGCGCGCGGCAGGCCTGAAGTCTGGTGGCGCCTGCCGCGCGGCGACGCACGGCGACCTCTATTGCTTCTTGCGGCTGGCGTTGGCCGCCGGGGCCGCCTTGGCCGGTGGCGCGGGCCGGGTCGCGGCCTGCGGCCGGTTGGCAGCGGCCAGCAATTGCAGCCGCTGAGGCACGGTCACCGGTGCGGCACCCGCATAGGCGTCGAGCCGGTTGCCCATGGCCTGTTCCAGCTGGTCGAGCCGTACCTGCGCGGGTGGGTGGGTGGCCAGTGCCAGCGTGAACGCCGGGTTGTCGGGCGCAGCCGTGCGCAATTGCTGCAGCGCGCCGAGCAGGCCGTAGGGATCGAAACCCGCGGCTGCGGCCAGCGCCACACCGGCACGGTCGGCCTCGAACTCGTCGCCCTGATCGAGCCCGCGCGCATACATGTCGCGCCCCAGGCTCAGCAGTTGCGCGGACACGGCGCCGCCCAGGTTGTTGCCCAGTTGCGTGCCCACCAGTTGCGTGAGGGCGCCGGCGCGCGCGTTCTTGCGCATGGCCTGCAGGTGGTGCTTCGAGGTGACGTGCACGATCTCGTGCGCCAGGATGCCGGCCAGCTCGGCCTCGTCCTGCACCTGGTCGACCAGGCCGCGCGTGACGAACACGTAGCCGCCCGGCGCGGCGAAGGCGTTGTAGCCCGGGTCGTCGAGCACGGCGAAGGTCCAGGGCAGGTTGGGGCGGCTCGACTGCAGGCTGATCCAGCGGCCCAGCCGGTTCACGTAGTTCTGCAGCGCCATGTCCGGCGACAGACGCTTGCTGCCGAGCAGCACGGCGGCCAGCTGACGGCCGATCTCGATCTCGCGCGGCTCGTCGATCTGGTCGAGCGACTGCGACAGCAGCGAGACGATGTCGATCGCCTGCGCGGCCTTGTTGCCGGCCACAGGCGCCACGGCATTGCCGCCGCCGACCAGGTTGCCCAGCAGCGCACCGGCCGCATTCTGCGGCGCGGCGGGCTGAGCGGGCTGTTGTGGCCGGGCGATCTGCTGCAGGAAGCCGCCCAGGGCGCGGCCGACGTCGTCGGCCAGTGCCGATGGCGTGGCAGCGCTGCAAGCCAGCGCCAGCAGCGCCGGGCGCAGTCGTGGAAGGAGGTCGCGGGCGTGTGTCGTCATGGCGGGGGCGTCAGATCGATCGAGGAGGCTCGGGCCGGCCGTGGCGGTTCGGGCAGTACCACCAGGGCGCGTTGGGTCAGCGCGGCTGTAGACGCGAACGCCTGAGCCTGGCCGGCGTCCTGCCGCAGCGTTTCGGCCTGCGCCACGGCGGCCAGATCAGGCTGCGAACGGGCCAGGTCTTCGGCGCTCAGGCCACGGATGCCCACGGTGGAGGTCGCTGCCGTGGTGGCGGAGCCCGCACCTGTATTGCGTGTGAAGAAGCCCGTCAGGCCACGCAGCGCACCTGCGGCCGTGTTGCCGCTGGCGCCGCTGGCCGAGGTCAGGTCGAAGATGTGCAGCCAGCCCGTGGCGCCGGCAGCCGTGCGCACCTGCACCCAGGCGCCCTGACGCGTGGGCAGCCGGGTCACGGCGGTCTGCGCAGCCAGTGCGCCCAGGGACGGTGACCCCTCACCCGGCTGCTGGCGCAACTCGGCGACCCGCTTGACCAGCGCCGCTTCGCCACTGGCGCCATCGGTCTGGCCCCATGCCGGCAACCCCAGCGCGGACGTTGCGGCCAGAGTGCAATAAGCTACCCATCTCATGCTGTGTTCTCCCCGCGGTGAATCTTGCGCACGTGCCCACACGCTGCGCGTAGCAGCATTTAGTGTAACTACTTGAAACCTACAGGACGTGTGATGGATTTGGGCATTGCAGGCAAATGGGCGCTCGTCGGCGGCGCGAGCAAAGGGCTGGGGCTGGGCTGCGCCCAGGCGTTGGCGCACGAAGGTGTCAATGTGGTCATGGTGGCCCGTGGAGCCGAAGCGCTGGAAGCGTCAGCCGCCGAATTGCGCCACGCAGCACCTGCCGTGCAGGTGCTCACGGTGGCCGCGGACATCACGACCGCCGCAGGCCGCGCAGCCATCTTCGGTGCGCGAGCCGATTACGACATCGTGGTCACCAACGCAGGGGGCCCGCCACCGGGCGATTTCCGCACCTGGGACCGTGACGCCTGGATCGCCGCCGTGGATGCCAACATGCTCATGCCCATCGAGCTGATCAAGGCCACGGTGGACGGCATGACCGCCCGCGGCTGGGGCCGCATCGTCAACATCACCTCGAGCGCGGTGAAGGCGCCGCTGGATATCCTGGGCCTGTCGAACGGCGCGCGCAGCGGGCTGACGGGTTTCGTGGCCGGCCTGGCGCGAAGCCCGGTGGCGGCGCGCGGCGTCACCATCAACAATCTGCTGCCGGGTGCCTTCGACACCGACCGGCTCAAGGGCACCATGCGCACCTGGGCACAGAAAAGCGGCACCACCGTGGAAGCGGCGGCCGATGCGCGGCGCAAGTCCATCCCCGCCGGCCGCTTCGGCGATCCGGCCGAATTCGGCGCCGTCTGCGCGTTCCTGTGCAGCATGCGGGCCGGCTACATCACCGGCCAGAACATCCTGGCCGACGGTGGCGCCTACCCTGGCACGTACTGATCCATCGGCCATCCTCATCGCATCACGCCTACACACCATGATCCAGCAGACCCGCGTGCGTGCCGTGCGCATAGATCAACACGGCGGCCCCGAGCAACTCAAGTTCGTCGACGTCGCCCTGGGCGAGCCCGGGCCGGGCGAGGTGCGCATCCGCCACCGCGCCATCGGCCTGAACTTCATCGATGTCTACCAGCGCAGCGGCCTCTACCAGCTGCCGATGCCGCTGCAACTGGGGATGGAAGGTGCAGGCGTGATCGAAGCCTTGGGCGAGGGTGTCACGCACCTGCGCGTGGGTGACCGCGCGGCCTATGCCAGCCAGCCGCCGGGCAGCTACAGCGAGGCGCGTGTCATGCCCGCACGCTGCGTGTGCCGCCTGCCCGATGCGATCAGCTTCGAGACGGGTGCCGCCATGATGCTCAAGGGCATGACGGCGCAATACCTGCTCAAGAAGACGCTGCCGGCCGAAGGCTTGGCGGCCGGCGATCACGTGCTGTTCCATGCCGCGGCCGGCGGCGTGGGCCAGATCGCCTGCCAGTGGGGCCGCGCCCTGGGCCTGCAGGTGATCGGCACGGCGGGCTCGCCGGACAAGTGCGAGCTCGCCCTGGCCAACGGCGCGGCGCACGCCATCAACTACCGCACCGAAGACTTCGCCGCCCGCGTGAAAGAGATCACGGGCGGGCGTGGCGTGAAGGTGGTCTACGACTCGGTGGGCAAGGACACGTGGGAAAAGTCGATCGAATGCCTGCGGCCTTTCGGCCTCATGGCCTGCTTTGGCAACGCGTCGGGGCCGGTGCCGCCGTTCGCCCCGGCGCTGCTCAACGCGAAGTCGCTTTACGTGACACGCCAGAACCTGTTCACGCATATGGCTACGCGCGAGAGCACGCAGGCCATGGCCGACGACCTGTTCGACGCCGTGCTCACCGGCCAGGTAAAGATCAACATCAATCAGACGTATCCGCTGGCCGACGTGCAGCAGGCGCACCGCGACCTGGAAGCGCGCCAGACCACCGGCTGCACCGTGCTCACGCTCTGAGCGCCCGGCAGCACGCGCGCCCCTGCCGGCGGCGCAGCATGAGCGCCTTGCTGCCGTCCGCGCGACCTCAACGCGGCGGCAGGGGCTCGCGCAGACGGCTGGGCGCGAGCGCGCCCGCCGAGTCGAGGATCGGGTAGGCGATCGAGCAGATGTGCGAGTTGATGCGCTTGAGGTCGCTGATGAGGTCGATGTGCAGCGAGCTGGTCTCGAT
>JAGOCV010000214.1 GCA_017998575.1 Burkholderiaceae bacterium | reverse complement strand
GGGCAGTCCGTGCACGCTGTAGCTGGACGGCCGCGGCCACCAGCTACAGCGTGCACGGACTGCCCATGCTGCCGTTCTACATCTACTACTCGATGTTCGGCTTCCAGCGCGTGGGCGACGCGATCTGGGCCGCGGCCGACCAGCGTGCGCGCGGCTTCCTGCTGGGCGCCACGTCGGGCCGCACCACGCTGGGCGGCGAGGGCCTGCAGCACCAGGACGGCAGCAGCCACCTGGTGGCGGCCACCATTCCCAACTGCCGGGCGTGGGACCCGGCCTTCGCCGGCGAACTCGCGCTCATCCTGGACCACGGCATGCGCGAAATGCTGGAAGAACGTCGCGACGTCTTCCACTACATCACGCTCATGAACGAGAACTACGCCCAGCCCGATCTGCCCGAGGGCGCGGCCGAAGGCGTGGTGCGTGGCGCCTACCGGTTCGCGCGGCGCGGCGATGCGGCAGCCTCGCGACACGCCACCCTGCTGGGCTCCGGCGCCATCCTGACCGAGGTGTTGCGCGCGGCCGATGCGCTCGCGGGCGAGGGCTGGTGTGTGGATGTGCTCAGCATCACGAGCTGGAGCGAATTGGCGCGCGAAGGCCGAGCCGCCGAGGCCGATGGCCGCCTGCCCTGGATCACGCAGCTGCTGCAGGCCACGCAGGGCCCCGTGATCGCGGCCACCGACTACGTGGTGGCCGTGCCCGAGGCCGTGCGCGCCTTCGTGCCCACGGGTCGCCGCTTCGCGACGCGGGGCACGGATGGCTTCGGCCGCAGCGACACGCGGGCTGCGCTGCGCGCGTATTTCGGTGTCGATGCCGGATCGATCGCGCAGGCGGCCCGGGCCGGTTGAGCCGCCAGGTTCCAGCAAAAAAGGGCTGCCATTCGGCAGCCCTTTTGACTTTGCGTGCGGCAAATACCAAAGACGCCTCGTCTTGACAGACAAGGCGCGCACAATCGATAATTCATTTATAGGAACACTGTACCAATTATAGGAACAAATGTCAACGAATCAATCTCTGTCGCGTGGGCTGCAGTTGCTCGATGCGGTCAATTCCAGCGCCGAGCCGCTGGGCATCCGCGAGATGGCGCGTGCGCTGGACATCAGCCCCTCCATCGCCCAGCGGCTGGTGAACACACTGGTGGAGGCCGGCTACCTGCAGCAGGTGGTCGAGACCCGCAAGTACCAGCTGGGCGTGAGCGCACTGGCGCTGGGGTCCGGCATGGTGCGCAGCGACGTGCTCTACGCCACGGCGTCCAGCGAGCTGGCCTTCCTGGCCGAGCAGCATCAGCTCAACGGCTTTCTGGGCGTGGTGCAACAGAACGCGGTGGTCTATCTGCATACGGTGCAGAGCCATGGCGCGATCGCCATCCGCGCGGCAGCAGGGCAGCGCATCTCCGCGCATTCGACGGCGCTGGGCAAGTCGCTGGTGGCCGAGCTGGCGGCCGACCGGCTGCGCCAGGTCGTGGGCCTGGCGCCCTATGCCGCGCGCACGCCGCACACGCTGACGTCGGCACGTGCCCTCGACAGGGAGCTGGACCAGACGCGCCGCCGGGGCTACGCCATCGCCGACGAAGAGAACGAGCTGGGCGTGGTTTCCATCGGCACGCCGATCCGCAACCGCGACGGCATGGTCATCGCCGCGATCAGCGTCGCCTTTCTCAAGGCGCAGCGCGGACCGAAGGAGTGGCCCGAGATCGCCGACCTCGTCGTGCAGGCCGGGCTGCGCTGTTCTGCCGCGCTCGGCTTCGCCCATCACTCGATCGACGACGTTTCCGGCCTGCCATCGGCGCGGCCGGCGAACCGCATCACGACCCACTGAAACATGCCGATTCTCCTGAACCAGACGCGGCTGAAGTCGCTCGCCGCCCGATACGGGCTCGATGCCCTCGTGGCCACATCGCCCGAGAACGTCACCTACGCTAGCGGCTACTGGGCACTTTCGCAGTGGATCCGCCGCGGGCCGCAGGTCTATGTGCTGGTACCCGCGGACGACGTGAGCCGGGCCCGCGTGATCGCTCCGACCTCGTTGCTCGACCAGCTGGTGGATCAGGACGACGTCTGGGTGCAGCACATCTCGCGCTACGGCTTCTTCCATGTCGACAAGGCACAAGGCGCGATCCCGCCGCTGGACGCCCGGCTGCTGGCCCTGTTCGACCAGCCCGACGAGAAGGACGCCATTGGCGCCTTGCTGAACGCCATCCGCGCCCAGGGCCTGCAGAAGGCAACGCTGGGTATCGACGAGATGGGCCTGATGCCCGGCCACTGGGAGCGCCTGCAGCAGGAGCTGCCGCACGCCAGACTGGTGCCGGCGATGAAGGTGTTCCGTGAGATCCGCGCGGTGAAAACCGGGGAGGAAGTCGAACGGCTGCGGCGTGTGGCCACGATCGCCGAGGAGTCGGTGGACGCGGCGCTGCAGGTCGCGCGCGAGGGCATCTCCGAGGTCGAGATGGCCCGTGTGTTCCACGCCAGCACGGTGCAGGCCGATGGCACGCCCGTGCTCGGCTGTCTTGGTTTCGGCAGCCGCTCCGCGATGCCGAATGTGTACCCGTCCGACGCGCGCCTGCGACGCGGCGACGTGATCCGCTTCGACGTGGGCGGACGCTACAGACACTACCGCGCAGACATCGCGCGCATCGCCGTCTTCGGCGAGCCCGATGCGAAGCTGCTGCAGTACCACCGCGCGCTGCACAACGGCGTGCTGGCAGCCTTCGATGCGATCCGGCCCGGCGTGCCGGCATCGCAGGTGTTCGCGGCTGCCATGCAGGCCACGCGCGGCTCGGGCATACCGCACTACCAGCGCAGCCACGTCGGCCATGGCATCGGGCTGGACGGCTACGACATGCCCGACCTGACGGCGGCCAACGACCAGGTCATCGAGGAAGGCATGGTCATGTGCGTCGAGACGCCGTACTACGAGTTCGGCTGGTGCGGCCTGCAGGTCGAGAACACGGTCGTGGTCCGGCGCGACGGTGTGGAACTGCTGCACCGCGAAGACGGCGCGCTGAAAGTCCTGGCGTGACACGACCCGTGGCCTTGCAGTGCCTGCGCTGCGGTACGCACTACCCCGTCGATCCTGTCCCGGCGGGTTGCGCGGCCTGCGCCGGCCCCCGGGCCAGCAATCTGCGCGTGGCCTACGACCCCGATGACGTGCGCCGCTGGAACTTCGCGAGTGCGCGCACCGGGTCGGGCGGCATGTGGCGCTACGCCGACATGCTGCCGCTGGCCCGTGCGCAGGCGGTCACGCTGGGCGAGGGGGGTACCTGCCTGCATGCCGCACCCCGCCTGGGCGAGTCGCTGGGACTGGACCGATTGTTCGTCAAGGACGAGTCGCGCAACCCCACGCAGTCGTACAAGGACCGGCTCAGCTCGGTAGCGGTGTCGCATGCGAAGCAGCTCGGTGCCTCCGTGGTGGCCACGGCCTCGTCGGGCAACGCGGGTGCATCGCTTGCCGCGTACGCTGCGCGCGCGGGGCTGGCCTGCGTGGTCGCATCGATGAAAGGCGCGGCAGGCCCCATGGTCAGCCAGATCCGCAAACTCGGCGCGCACCTCGTGCTCATGGAAGACAAGACATTGCGCTGGCCGCTGCTGGCCGAGGGTGCGGCGCGGCATGGCTGGTATGTCACGTCGCCGTATTCGGCGCCCGTCGTCGGCAGCACGGCGATCGGTATCGAAGGCTACAAAACCATTGCCTACGAGATCACCGCCGATCTGGGCGGCGCACCCGGCTGGGTCGTCATGCCCGTCTGCTACGGCGATGCGCTGGCGGGTGTGGCGCGGGGCTTTCAGGAGCTGCTGGCCGCGGGCGAAATCGCTGCGCTGCCGCGCCTCGTGGCTGCCGAGGCGCATGGCTCGCTGGCGCAGGCGCTGCGCACAAATGCCGATGAGGTGACGGCAGCCGAGGCCCGCTACATCCCGCTGGCCGCGTCGGTGGCAGCGAACCAGAGCACCTACCAGGCCCTGCAGGCGCTGCGTGCCACCGATGGCCTGGCCGTGCAGATCGACAACGAAGGGTTGCTGGATCTGCAGGAGCGCATCGCTGCTCGGGAGGGCCTGCTGTACGAACTGGCAAGCGTGATGCCCTTCGCCGCGGCGGCACGGCTGCTGCGTGCCGGCGTCATCGCCCGCGGTGACACCGTGGTGTGCGTGGCAACGGCGTCCGGCCTCAAGGACGTCGACAAGTCCACCGCAGCATGGGACGCGTTGCCGGCGGTGGCGGTGACGGCGGGCGGAATTCCCACGCTCGCATCCGCGCTGGACCGCCGTATCCGAGAGGCCGCCCCGCCCTGAGCGCCGCGCAGCCCTCACGCCTCCCGTCCCCCCCCCGGGTCTCACGCCATCCTTTTCTGTCCTCTCCAGGAGTTGTTCCATGCATCGACGCACTTTTCTCGGCGCTGTGGCCGCTACATCCACAACCTTCGGGCTGCCTGCCCAGGCCCAGTCCGAATTTCCGTCGCAGCCGATCCGGATCGTGGTGCCCTTCGCGGCGGGCAGCGGGCCCGATGCGCTCGCGCGTCTGCTCGGCGAAAGGTTCAGCCAGGCCTACAGGCAGCCTGCCATCGTCGAGAACCGCGTGGGGGCCAGCGGGATGATCGGCGCCGAGTACGTGGCGCGCGCGCCGGCCGACGGCCACACGCTGCTGGTGGCCACGCCGTCCAACACGATCGCCGCCGTGGCCGGCCGCAAGCTGTCGTTCGATCCGGTCAGGGATTTCGCGCCGGTCGGCATGGCCGTGGCGCTGTCGCCGATCTTCATCGCGCACCCGGATGCGCCCTGGAAGACGCTCAAGGAACTGATCGCAGCCGCCAGGGCGCGCCCGGGGCAACTCACCGTCGCCTCGGGCGGCGTCGGAAACTCGCAGCATCTGGCCGCGGAACTGCTGATGCAGATGGCCGGCATCGAGCTCCTTCATGTGCCCTACAAGTCGACCAGCGAGATCGTGACGGCCGTGGTCAACAAGTCGGTGGACGTTTCCTTCGTCGACCCGTCGTCGATCCCGATGATCAAGGCTGGGCGCGTGCGGGCTTTGGCGATCGGCCCTGGCGTGCGTTCGAGGGTGCTGCCGGAGGTGCCCACCGTGGCCGAGGCCGGTGGCCTGCCCGGCTATGACTACACGAGCTGGTACGGACTGGCTGCGCCTGCGCGCACCCCGCAACACGTCATTGACTCGCTCAACCGCGAACTCCTGAAGGCCCTGGCCGAACCGGAGGTGCAGGCCAGGCTCGCCACGGCCTCCATGGAGATCCGGGGCAGCGCACCCGACGCGCTGGCAAGTTTCATGGCGCAGGACGTCGCACGCTGGAAGCAGGTGGTGGATACCGGCCGCGTGAAATTCGAGTGATCTGGGGCCGAGGTTTCCGGCGCTTGCCGCGCAGGCCGAGCAGGCAGGAAGCCGGCGGGCGCAGCCGGTCGTCCCATCGACGTCCGGAACTATCGGTGCGGCAAGTGCGTGGGGCGCGCGCTCACGCGATCGGCAACTGCGTGGTGTGCTTGACCTCTTCCATCACCGCATACGTGCGCGTCTCGCGCACGCCGGGCAACTGCCACAGCACGGTGCCGGCGAAGCGGCGGTAGGCAGCCATGTCGGCCATGCGGATTTTGAGCAGGTAGTCGAAGCCGCCCGCGACCATGTGGCATTCGAGGATCTCGGCCCGCACCTGGACTGCGGCCGAGAACTGCTCGAACACGTTGGGCGTCGTGCGGTCGAGCAGCACTTCGATGAAGACCAGCAGCCCCGCGCCCAGCAGGCGGGGATCGAGCCGCACTTCGTAGCCCAGGATGTAGCCCTCGCGCGTGAGGCGCTGCACGCGCGCGAGCACGGCGGTCGGCGAGAGCGCCACGGCCTCGGCCAGCTTGAGGTTGGACATGCGCCCATCGGACTGCAACTGCTGCAGGATGCGCCGGTCGGTACGGTCAAGTTCGTCGAGGGATGGCATGGGGTGTGAATTATCCGGTGGCTGGCACACATTTCGAATGAATATCCGGCGTGGCATGAGGATCATCGAGTGATGTCCAGTCGAATCGAGGGTTCCATGAGTTCTGCCGGTCACACCGTGCCACGCGCGCCGTTCTTCACACCGTCTGCGCAGGCGGCGCCGCCGCTGCGCCGTGCGATCACCGCGGCCACGCGCCTGCCCGAGGCCGAGGCGGTCGCCGCCGTGCTGCCAGAGGCGCGTCTGCCGGCAGCGCAGGCGGCGTCGGCACGTGCGCTGGCGCTGCGCCTTGCCGCCAGCCTGCGGCAAGGGCATCGCACCGGCGGCCGGGCAGGTCTGGTGCAGGGGCTGCTGCAGGAATACGCGCTGTCGTCGCAGGAGGGCGTGGCCCTCATGTGCCTGGCCGAAGCGCTGCTGCGCATACCGGACGACGCCACGCGCGACCGCCTCATCCGCGACAAGATCGCGCGCGGCCAGTGGCACACGCATCGGGGGCGCAGCCCGTCGATGTTCGTCAATGCCGCAACCTGGGGCCTGCTGATCACCGGCCGGCTGGTCTCCACGCACAGCGAAACGGGCCTGTCGGCCGCCGTGGGCCGGCTGGCCAGCCGTGGTGGAGAGCCGCTGATCCGTCGCGGTGTCGACATGGCCATGCGCATGATGGGCGAGCAGTTCGTCGCGGGCGAGGACATCGGCCAGGCACTGGTGCATGCACGCGTGCGCGAAGCCCAGGGCTTCCGCTATTCGTTCGACATGCTCGGCGAGGCCGCCATGACCGCGCGCGATGCCGGGCGCTACCTGCACGCGTACGAGCAGGCCATCGATGCCATCGGCCACGCCTCGGGCGGGCGCGGCATCCACGACGGGCCGGGTATCTCGATCAAGCTGTCGGCGCTGCATCCGCGCTATGCGCGCGCGCAACACGGGCGCGTGATGGCCGAGCTGTACCCCGTGCTGGTGCGGCTGTGCGCCCTGGCCGCGCGCCACGACATCGGCCTGAACATCGATGCCGAAGAGGCCGACCGGCTTGAGCTCTCGCTCGACCTGCTCGACAAGCTTTGCTTCGAGCCGCAGCTGCGCGGCTGGAACGGCCTGGGCT
>JAGOCV010000213.1 GCA_017998575.1 Burkholderiaceae bacterium | reverse complement strand
GATGTGGGCGGCGGTTTCGCGCACCAGGTGCACCAATGGCACACCGGCGGCGGCGGCCACCTCGTCAGCCGCGAAATGACCGGTGTTGGACAGGATGGCGACCAGCTCGGCATCGGCCGCCCGCAGCCCGCGCGCTGCCGCCTCCATGCGGCGCACAACCGAGGCGCGGTCGCCCGCAACCATCTCGGCGTACACGGGGGCAAAGTCCAGGCTGCTGATCACGCAGCGCGCCGAATGCAGGCCGCCCAGCGCACGCTGCACGTGCTCGTTGAGCAGGCGGTAGTAGAGCAGCGTGGACGGCCAGGCCACGCCGCCGATCAGGCCGGCGGTTTTCATCGCGGTGCGGCGCTCAGTCGAGCTTGAAGCCCAGGCGCTTGATCACCGGGGCATAACGCCCCAGGTCGCCGTCGATGCGCACCGCCAGCGCCTCGGGCCCGGTCTGCGCGGCCGGCTCGAAACCGAACACCAGCAGCTTGTCGACCACGTCGGGCTGCCGCACGGACCATTCGACCGCCTCGCTGACCCGCCGGACCACATCGGACGGCAAGCCGGCCGGCCCCACGAGGCCGAACCAGACCGAGAAGTCGACCCCCTTGAAGCCCAGCTCGTCGAGCGTCGGCACATCGGGCAGGCCCGAGAATCGGCGCGCCGAACTCACGGCCAGCACCTTGACGCGCCCGGCCTTCACGAACTGCACATAGGGTGCGACACCGTCGAACGCGGCATCGATGTCGCCGGCCACCGTGGCCTGCGCCACCTCCGCGCTGCCCTTGAACGGCACGCGCGTGCTCTGGATGCCGGCGATGCGGTTGAACTCTTCGTGGGCGATCTGCGAGAGGATGGCGGCCGACCCGATGTTCAGCCGGCCGGGCGTGGCCCTGGAGCGCGACACGATCTCACCCACACTGGAGAGGCCGCCCGGGTGTGTGCCGGCGAGCACGGCGATCGGTCCGTTGATGGCCAGCGCCACCGGCGTGAAGTCCTTCTTCGGCGCATAGGGCAGCTGGTTGTACAGCGCGGGATTGAGCACGAAGGTCTGGTCCATCGACCACATCAGGGTGTAGCCGTCCGCCGGCGCACGCAACAGCTCCTGCGCCCCGATCAGGGTGTTGCCCCCCGGCCGGTTGAGCACCACGATCTGCTGGCCCAGGCGCTCCTGCATGCGGGCCGCGATCAGCCGTGCCGCCACGTCCGCCCCGCCACCGGCCACGAACGGCACGATCAGGCGCACCGGGCGCTCGGGCCAGGCCTGCGCCTGAGCGCCGGCCATCGGCGCGAGCAGCACGGCCAGCACCAGCCACCAGGCCTTCGACCACTGCGCGAGCAGGTCTGGCAGGCAGAAGAATCGGCGGACAAGAGCTGGCTTCATCACTAAACTCCGGTTGAAAAACGATGGAGCAACTCTAGAGGTGAAGCCCGGGTCCGTTTATGCCAAAGCAACCGCAAACTGTGCCGATCCCGATGCCAGCGGCCACGACGCCCAGCGCGCCCTGGCGGGAAGACGACTTCAACGCCGCCCTCTTCCGCTCCGCCCCCCTGCGCGCCCCCGCACAGTTCATGGGCCGTCAGGACGAGGCCAGCCGCAGCGTCAGCTGGCCCAACGATGGCGGGCGCATCACGCGCGTGCGCACCTCGGCATGGGAAGGCGCCCAGGCGCTGTACTTCGATTTCCGGCTCAACGACGACCTGCGGGTCCACCTTGATCCGGGCCGCGAGCTGCTGCTGACCTTCTTTCTCGAAGGCCAGGTGCGCGGCCAGGTGGGCAGTGAGCACGGCGGCGCCGCGCTGGACTTCCACACCGACCGCGCATTGCTGCGCACACCGAACGCGGCGGGCGGCTTTCTGATCCACATCCCGGGCGGCTGCCGCAACCATTTCGTGCAATTCCGCCTGCGCCGGGAGCTGATGCCGCACTGGCTGCGGTCGCTGGGCGTGCGGCTGCCGGTGCGGAAGATCGACGAGCTGACCGACCGCGACGACGGCCACGTGCTCTGCAACGCGGCCCTCACACCGCGCGTGCGCAGCTGCCTCGCGCGCATCCGCGACGAGCCGGTCGATCACCCGGCGTTCGTGCCGCTGTTCCACGCGCGGTCCATGGAACTGCTGACGAGCGTGCTGCTGGAACTCGAGGATCTGTTGCACCGCCCGCGCTCGGGTGCCCAGGGATCGGCCGCGCAACTCGCGACGCACAAGCTGCGCCAGCTGGTGGCCGAGCAACCCGCGCGCGACTGGACGGTGGCCGAGCTGGCGCAGCACGCGGGTTGCAGCAGTGCGCGCCTGCAGCAGATGGTGCGCGAGGTCTCGGGTCAGTCGGTGTACCGGCTGATCGTCGCGGAGCGCCTGCAGCTGGCCGCCCGCCTGCTGCGCGATACGCAGCTCGGCATCCAGCACGTGGCGAGCGAAACGGGCTGGGAATGCCACGGACGCTTCACCGCGGCTTTCCGCACGCACCACGGCGTGGGCCCGCGCGAGTACCGGCTGCGCCATGGCGCACAAGCCCACGGCGCGTAGAGGCCGGCCGGGTCAGGTGCGGCGCTGGCCGAACCACCACCACATGAAGGCGCCGCCCAGAATCATGGGCACGCACAGCCACTGGCCCATGCTCATGCCCAGCGAGAGCAGGCCCAGGTGCGCGTCGGGTTCGCGGAAAAACTCGGCGATGAAGCGGAACACGCCATAGCCGAACAGGAACACGGCCGACACCTGGCCGCGCGCGTGCTCCTTGCGCGCGTAGAACCACAACAGCACGAACAGCAGCAGGCCTTCAAGCAGGAACTGGTACACCTGCGAGGGGTGGCGCGGCAGATCGCCCGCGCCACGGAACACCATGCCCCAGGGCAGCGAGGGGTCGGCCACGCGGCCCCAGAGTTCGCCGTTGATGAAATTGCCCAGGCGCCCGGCCGCCAGACCCGTGGGCACGCAGGGCGCGACGAAATCCATCACCTGCATGAAGGGCCTCTGGCGGCTGCGCGCGTACCAGACCATGGCCAGCATCACCCCCAGCAGGCCGCCGTGGAAACTCATGCCGCCCTGCCACACGGCGAACACCTCCAGCGGGTTGGCCAGGTAGTAGGCGGGTTTGTAGAACAGGCAGTAGCCGATGCGCCCGCCCGCCACCACGCCGAGCACACCGAGGAACAGGATGTCCTCCACGTCGCGGCGCGTCCAGGGCGGCTGGGTCACGCTGGCGAACGGCGGATGGCGCAGCCGTGCGTTGGCCAGCAACATGAACAGGCCAAAGGCCAGCAGGTAGGTCAGGCCGTACCAGTGGATGGCCACGGGGCCGATCTGGAGGGCGACGGGGTCGATCTGGGGATGTTGAAGCATCTGTCTATTGTGGGCCAGCTTGCGCGCGGGCGAATTCGATGAAATGGCTCAGCGCTGGCGTGAGCGCGTCGGCGCGCCAGACCAGGCTGGTTTCGCACGCCGGCACGGCCCGCCCGCGGGATGGCCTGGGGCTGCGGTAGACCACTCCAGGGCGCTGGAACTGCCGCACGCTCTGCGGCACCCAGGCCAGCCCCAGCCCGGCCGACACCAGGTTGACGATGGTCTGCATCTGGATTGCTTCCTGTGCCACCTGCGGCGCTCGGCCGGCCGCGTGGTACAGCGCGAAGATCGCGTCGTGCAGGGTGGGCAGGATGCGCCGGGGAAAGATCACCAGCGGCTCGGTCAGCAGCACCGCCAGCCCCGGGTGGTCGAGCGCGGCAAGGGGGTGCGATTCCGGCAGCGCAACCACCAGGGGCTCGCTGGCGATGCGCGCATGCGCCAGACCGGGCGCCTGGAAGCCAGGCGAATGCAGCACCATGCCCGCGTCCACCTCGCCCCGGGCGAGCAACTCCAGTTGCACGTCACCCGTGGCCTCGATGAGTTCCAGGGCCACCTGCGGCCAGCGCTGGCGAAAGCTGCGCACCCAGCGCGGCAGCAACTCGAACCCCACCGTGGACACGAAAGCCAGCCGCAGCCGGCCCAGCTCGCCCGCCGCGGCCGCACGCGCCAGTTCGGGCAGGGCCTGCGCGCGGCCCAACAGGTCGCGCACCTCGGGCAACAGGGCCCGGCCGGCCGGCGTGAGGGCCACGCTGCGCTTGGTGCGGTCGAACAGCCGCACACCCAGCGCCTGCTCCAGCCCCGCGATGGCCTGCGTCAGCGGCGGCTGCGTCATGTGCAGGCGCGCAGCGGCCCGGCCGAAGTGCAGCTCTTCGGCCAGCGCAACGAACTGGCGCCACTGGCGCAATTCGATTCGCAGCGATTTCACAGCATCATTCATACACCACGCATATTAATGGAGACCGCCAAAGCAATTGGAAACGGCCGCCGGCCTGACGCATACTCCTCGCACCCCTTTCCCCACGAAGAGACCGCCATGGCCGACAGCAAAACCATCTCCATCAAACCCATCAACAGCCGCAGCGCCAACATCACGGAAGGCAAGTCGCGCGCGCCCAACCGCTCCATGTACTACGCCATGGGCTACGAGGAAAGCGACTTCAAGAAGCCCATGGTGGGCGTGGCCAACGGCCACAGCACCATCACCCCGTGCAACAGCGGCCTGCAGAAGCTGGCCGATGCGGCGGTGGCCGGCATCGAGGAAGCTGGCGGCAACGCCCAGATTTTCGGCACGCCGACCATTTCGGACGGCATGGCCATGGGCACCGAAGGCATGAAGTACTCGCTGGTCAGCCGCGAGGTGATCTCCGACTGCATCGAGACCTGCGTGCAGGGCCAGTGGATGGACGGCGTGGTCGTGGTCGGCGGCTGTGACAAGAACATGCCCGGCGGCATGATGGGCATGCTGCGCGCCAACGTGCCCGCCATCTACGTGTACGGCGGCACCATCCTGCCCGGCAAGTACAAGGGCCAGGACCTCAACATCGTCAGCGTGTTCGAGGCCGTGGGCCAGAACGCAGCCGGCAACCTGAGCGACGACGACCTGCGCGAGATCGAGATGCGCGCCATTCCGGGCACGGGATCCTGCGGCGGCATGTACACCGCCAACACCATGTCCAGCTCGTTCGAGGCGCTCGGCCTGAGCCTGCCCTACTCGTCCACCATGGCCAACCCGCATGACGAGAAGCAGAACTCGGCCAAGGAATCGGCCAAGGTGTTGATCGAAGCCATCAAGAAGGACATCAAGCCGCGCGACATCGTCACCAAGAAGTCGCTGGAAAACGCTGTCGCCGTGATCATGGCCACCGGCGGCTCCACCAACGCGGTGCTGCACTTCCTGGCCATCGCGCACGCCGCTGGCGTGGAGTGGTCCATCGACGACTTCGAGCGCATCCGCAAGAAGACCCCGGTGCTGTGCGACCTCAAGCCCTCGGGCAAGTACCTCGCGGTCGACCTGCACCAGGCGGGCGGCATTCCGCAGGTCATGAAGGTGCTGCTCAAGGCCGGCCTGCTGCACGGTGACTGCCTCACCATCACCGGCCAGACGGTGGCCGAGGTGCTCAAGGACGTGCCCGATGCGCCGCGCGCCGACCAGGACGTGATCCGTCCGATCGACAACCCCATGTACGCCGAAGGCCACCTGGCCATCCTCAAGGGCAACCTCTCGCCCGAAGGTGCCGTGGCCAAGATCACCGGGCTGAAGAACCCGGTCATCACCGGCCCGGCGCGCGTGTTCGACGACGAGCAGTCGGCGCTCAAGGCCATCCTGGACGGCAAGATCGTGGCGGGCGACGTGATGGTGCTGCGCTACCTGGGCCCCAAGGGCGGCCCCGGCATGCCCGAGATGCTGGCCCCCACCGGCGCGCTCATCGGCGCCGGTCTGGGCGAAAGCGTGGGCCTGATCACCGACGGCCGCTTCTCCGGTGGCACCTGGGGCATGGTGGTCGGCCACGTGGCGCCCGAAGCCGCGGCCGGCGGCACCATCGCCTTCGTGAAGGAAGGCGACTCCATCACCATCGACGCCCACCAACTCAAGCTGGAGCTCAACGTGCCCGAGGCGGAGATCGCCCAACGCCGCGAGGGCTGGACGCCCCCGGCACCGCGCTACACGCGCGGCGTGCAGGCGAAATTCGCGTTCAACGCGGCCAGCGCCAGCAAAGGCGCCGTGCTCGACAACTACTGAGCACCAGGGCTCAGCGCGAGGGCCGCTTGGGCTTGATGCCCAGCGCCTCGCGCTGCTTGTCGATGCGGTCCTTCTTCTTCTGGTCCATCTTCTCCATGGCCTTGCGCTTGGTGTAGCCCGAGGTATCGGCCCAGGCCCACCAGGCCACGGCCAGCGCGAAGGGAGACAGCACCCACCACCAGGACCAATCGGCCACCACGCCGACCTCCAGGAACTTCAGCAGCGACAGCACAAGACCCGCGATCAGCAAATACATCACAAACTCCGGTAAAGGGCCCGTGAAGCGGGCAAGAAACTGTAAGGGATCGTTTCCGAAGGGGTGCGGCTCGCTAGAATCGACCGCGTGACACCTTTCCGCATTCACCCACAAGGACACCCCATGAAACGCGCTCTCCTGATTATGGCCGCCATCACCACGCTGGCCGCTCCGGCCATCGCCGACGAAGCCCTCGCCAAGAGCAAGAACTGCATGGCCTGCCATGCCGTGGACAAGAAACTGGTGGGCCCTGCCTACAAGGACGTGGCCAAGAAGTACGCGGGCGACGCCAAGGCGGTGGACATGCTGGCCGCCAGGATCGTCAAGGGCTCCGAAGTGGGCAAGGGCAATTGGGGCGCCGTGCCCATGCCGCCGAACCCGCAGGTCAGCGAAGCCGAGGCCAAGAAGCTGGCGGCCTGGGTGCTGAGCATCAAGTAACGCGCCTCGCTCACCCACAAAAAAACCCGCTGGCATCCAGCGGGTTTTTTGTTGCCTGCGAAGACCCGGTCAGTCCACGATGCCCACGTGCAGGAAGCCGGCCCGTGCTGAACTGCGCGCACCGATCAGCAGTTCGATTCGCGTCGAACGCATGGTGAAGAAAACATCACCGCCCTGGCTTGCCGGGTAGATGCCCAGTGACGAAGGAGACGCCACAAAACCGAGCGACAGATCAAGCAGCGTGCCAGGGCCTGCTGCGGTCATGTTCATTTCGTACTTCGCCGCGGTGGCGTTGGTCACATCGAGCG
>JAGOCV010000212.1 GCA_017998575.1 Burkholderiaceae bacterium | reverse complement strand
GCGTGGCGTCGCGGGCCTGGCGCATGGCGACGAACTCTTCCTCGCTGATGCCGTTGCGCACGTGCACGTTGGCCTCGCGCTGCTCGGCCACGGTGGTGACGAACTGCACGGCGCGCCCGCCGGGCTGGTAGTCGTGGCACATGTACAGCTTCGTCTCGGGCGGCAGGCTCAGCACCTTGTTGATGCTGCGGTACAGCGTGCGCGCATCGCCGCCGGGAAAGTCGCAGCGCGCCGTGCCGTAGTCGGGCATGAACAGCGTGTCGCCCACGAAGCCGGCGCTCTGCGTGCCGTCGTCCACCACATACGTCATGCAGGCCGGCGTGTGGCCCGGCGTGTGCAGGGCGCGAGCCTGAAGTTCGCCGATGGCGAAGGTCTCGCCGTCGGCGAACAGGTGGTCGAACTGGCGGCCGTCGTGCGCGAAAGTTTCGCCGGCGTTGAACAGGCCGCCGAACACCTTCTGCACGGTGGTGATGTGCTGGCCGATGCCGATGCGCCCACCCAGCGTCTGCTTGAGGTAGGGCGCGGCCGAGAGATGGTCGGCATGCACATGCGTTTCCAGCAGCCACTGCACGGTGGCGCCGAGTTCGCGCACGCGGGCGATGAGCTTGTCGGCGCTGGCGTGCGAGGTTCGGCCCGACTTGGGGTCGTAGTCCAGCACGCTGTCGACGATGGCGCACTGCCTGGTGGCCTGGTCCAGCACGATGTAGCTGACGGTGGACGTCGCTTCGTCGAAGAAGCCTTCGACCTGCAGGGTGGGGCGGGGGGTCATGGCGGGGTCTCGTTCGCGTGTGGTTCAGCGGCGCATACCGCAGGTGTTGATGCCCAGCAGGCTGTACAGCGGGCAGTTGCCGATGGCGCCGGTCAGCAGCGGCACCACGCCGATCCAGCCCCACAGCCCGACGACACCGGTGGCGGCCAGGGCGATGAGCGCCAGCCCGACGAGGATGCGCAGGGTGCGGTCCAGGGTGCCTGCATTGGTTTTCATGGTTCAGTCTCCTTGGGTTGGGTGGTGCTGCACCTGAGGCAGCGGTGCATGGCATTTATCAAGAGGCGTGCCAGCCTGGTTACTTGCGAGTCGCTCGCGCAAGTCATTGATTCAATGTGACTTTTTCTGTCCCGCGTGTGCCGGGCCCTGCCTGTGTGGATATGGCAGTGCGCGTCTGGCAGTGAATGGCAGTTCTCTGGCGGTCATGTGGCAGACGTGGCAGCCCTGCCGCACAATCCCGCCATGCCGCAAGACCCCAACGCGCCTGCCGCTGCCTCCATGCAGGCCCTGCTGTCCTACCTCGAGCACGAGGCTCAGCCCATGATCGTGCTCGACCCCGGCTACAACATCCTGGCCGCCAACACCGCCTACCAGCGCCAGTTCGGCGCCGTCGGCAGGCCCTACATCGGAGAGAAGTGCTACCGCGTCTCGCACCACTACGACGTGCCGTGCGATCAGGCAGGCGAGCACTGCCCGATGAAGAAGGCGCTGGAGCAGAAGGGGCCGGACCGCGTGCTGCATATCCACCACACGCCGCGCGGTCCGGAGCACGTGGACGTGGAGCTGCGCCCCATCCTCGATACGCGGCGCGAGGTGGTCGCCTATGTGGAGCGCCTGGCCACCGTGCGCAGCGCCTCCGCGCGACCCAGCGGCGAGGGGCTGGTGGGCCAGTCGCCCGCGTTCAACGCCGCCATTGAGGCCGTGCAGCGCGTGGCGCCGTCCATGCTGCCGGTGCTGCTGCTGGGCGAGTCGGGCACGGGCAAAGAGCTGTTCGCGCGTGCCGTGCACGAGGCCAGCGCACGCGCGCGCGGCCCCTTCGTGGTGGTCGACTGTTCGGGCCTGACCGAGGCGCTGTTCGAGAGCGAACTCTTCGGCTACGAGAAGGGCGCCTTCACGGGCGCCCACGCGCGCAAGCCCGGCCTGGTGGAGACGGCCCAGGGCGGCACGCTGTTCCTTGACGAGATGGGCGACGTGCCGCTGGCCATGCAGGTCAAGCTGCTGCGGCTGATCGAGTCCGGCACCTTCCGCCGCGTGGGCGGCCTGGAGACGCTGCAGGCGGACTTCCGCCTCGTGGCGGCGACGCACAAGCCATTGCGTCAGATGGTGGACGACGGGCGTTTCCGCCAGGACCTCTACTACCGCATCAGCGCCTTTCCCATCGCGCTGCCGCCGCTGCGCGAGCGGCTGGCGGACATTCCGCTGCTCGCGCAGTCTTTCCTGCAGCGTTCAGGCACAGGCCGGCCGCCGCCGATGGTTGATCCTTCAGCCATGGCGCGCCTGCAAGCCCATGCCTGGCCCGGCAACATCCGCGAACTGCGCAACGCGCTGGAACGTGCGCGACTGTTCGCCGACGACGGCGTGGTGCGTGCGGAACACCTGCCACCGTCACTGGGTCAGGCGCATACGCTGCTGCCTGCGCCTGCCTTGCAGGCGCGTGCAGATGTCGCGGAGAGCGGCGATGCTGCGATCCGTCAGGCGGTGGCAACCCATCGCGGCACGCGCAAGGAGCTGGCAAGGCGTCTCGGCATGAGCGAGCGCACCCTGTATCGGCGCCTGAAGGCCTTGGGGCTCGATCAGGGCCTGCCGGACGAAGGAGAGCTCAGCGCCTGAGCACCCAGCGGATGAGCAGGGCGACGAGCAGCAGTGCGCCCGTGCTGGCCAGCCACAGGCCGGCCATCCAGGCCAGTCGCCGCCAGAGCGGCGATGCCTCAGCGTCTTCGGGCGCCGGCGTGATCGACGGCCAGCGCATGGCGGGTCGCTTCATGCGTGGTATCCCTCAGCGTTGACCTTGCCTCGGAATACCCAGTAAGACCAGGCGGTGTAGGCGAGGATCATCGGCAGCACGATGGCGGTACCCCACAGCATGAACACCTGGCTTTGGGCATCGGTTGCCGCCTCCCAGATGGTCACCGAACCGGGTACGACATGCGGGAACACGCTGATGCACAGGCCCACGAAACACAGCAGGAAGATGCCCAGCGCCAGCAGGAACGGCGCCACCTCCCGGCCCGATTTCAGGCTGCGCGCGAAGGCGATGCTGGCCAGCGCCACCAGCACCGGCACCGGCGCCACCTTCAGCATGCCCGGCCAGCGCAGCCAGTTGTCGAAGTAGCTGGCGTTGAGGAACGGCGTGGCGGCGCTGACAGCCACGATGGCCACCAGCGTGGCGATGCCGAGCGGCCAGGCGAGCGCACGCGCCTTCTGTTGCAAGCGTCCCTCGGCCTTCATCACCAGCCAGGTGGCGCCCAGCAGCGCGTACGCCACGACCACGCTCGCGCCGGTGACCAGCGTGAACGGGGTCAGCCAGTCCCACCAGCCGCCCGCGTAGGCGCGGTTTTCGACGGCGATGCCTTGCAGCAGCGCGCCCAGCACCACGCCCTGCGAGAAAGCCGCCAGCAGCGAGCCACCGCAGAAGGCCAGATCCCAGACGCCGCGGTGCGCCGGGTCGCGCCAGCGGAATTCGAAAGCCACCCCGCGAAACACCAGGGCCAGCAGCATGGCGATGATGGGTGCGTACAGCGCCGAGAAGATCAGGCCGTAGGCTAGCGGAAAGGCGGCCAGCAGCCCACCACCACCCATGACCAGCCAGGTCTCGTTGCCGTCCCATACGGGGGCGATGCTGTTCATGGCCGTGTCGCGGTCGTGACCGACCGGGAAGCGCGTGAACAGAATGCCGATGCCCAGGTCGAAGCCGTCGAGCACGACGTAGATGAACACGGCCACGACGATGATCAGGGCCCAGACGACGGTGAGGTCCAGTGACATGACGTGTTCTCCCTCAGTCGGCGGACAGTTGTTCAGGCCGTACGGCGACGACCGGCGTGGTCCCGGCGGCCCGGTCCGGCGTATGTGGCGGCTCCGGTTCATGCAGTGCGGGTGGCTTCGCCATCAGCTTCAGGATGTAGAGCACGCCAGCGCCGAACACCACGAAGTACACCACCACGAAAGCCACCAGCGAGGCGGCGACGGCCGGCGCGGCCAGGGGTGAGGCCGCCTCGGCCGTGCGCAGCAGCCCATGGATGGTCCACGGTTGCCGGCCGACCTCTGTAGTTACCCAGCCCGCCAGCACTGCGATCAGGCCAGAAGGGCCCATTGCGAGCGCGAAGCGGTGCAGCCATGTCCAGTCGTACAGCTTGCCGCGGGCGCGCGCAAGCAGACTGACGGCCCCGAGCGCCGCCATCAGAAAGCCCAGCCCCACCATGATGCGAAAGGCCCAGAACACGATGCCTACGGGTGGTCGGTCGGCAGCCGGCACGGTGTCCAGCCCGGCAAGCGGCGCATTCATGTCGTGCTTGAGGATGAGCGAGGACGCCTTGGGAATCTGGATGGCGTAGTCCACGCGGTTCTCGGCGCTGTTGGGTATGCCGAACAGGATGAGCGGCGCGCCTTCGGGATGGCTCTGGTAGTGGCCCTCCATCGCCATCACCTTCACGGGCTGGTGCTCCAGCGTGTTCAGGCCGTGCATGTCGCCCAGCACGATCTGTAGCGGCGCGACGATGGCGGCCATCCACATGGCCATCGAGAACATGAGCCGCGCGCGCGGGTTCTCGCGGTCTTTCAGCAGATGCCAGGCGCCGACGCCGCCGACCATGAACGCGGTGGTGAGGTACGCCGCCGAGATCGTGTGCGCCAGGCGGTACGGAAAGCTCGGGTTGAAGATGATCGCCAGCCAACTGCCGGCCGAGACGAACTGGCCTTGCGCGTTGGTTGTGAAGCCCGCCGGCGTGTGCATCCAGCTGTTCACCGACAGGATCCAGAAGGCCGAGATGAAGGTACCCAGCGCCACCATCAGCGTGGCGGTGAAGTGCAGCCGCTTGCCCACGCGCCGCATCCCGAACAGCATCACGCCCAGGAAACCTGCTTCCAGGAAGAAGGCCGTCAGCACCTCGTACGCCATCAGCGGGCCGATGATGGGGCCTGCCTTGTCCGAGAAGACCGACCAATTGGTGCCGAACTGGTAGGACATGACGATGCCCGAGACCACACCCATCCCGAAGACCAGCGCAAAGATCTTGATCCAGTAGCGATACAGGTCCATGTAGTGCGCACGGCCGGTCTTGAGCCACAGGCCTTCCAGCACGGCCAGGTAACTGGCCAGGCCGATCGTGATGGCCGGAAACAAGAAGTGGAAGCTGACGGTGAACGCAAACTGTATGCGGGCCAGCAGCAAAGCTTCGGGAAGATCGAACATCGTGAATCCTTTGAAGCGCCAGCCCCGCAGATGTCTGCAGGGCAGCGCGTGTGTGGCATTTCAAGACGCGTGCCAGCGAAGCGACGGGCAGAAATTCTTTTGCCGTCAGGGACTTGCGTCGCGGCCAGGCCGATGATGGCATTGACTTGGCAATATGTCAGGCTGCCATGTGGCAGTTCTCTGCCACATGGCAGTTCCTGACGGACGCATCAGTGACCCACCCGGTCTAAGGCAAACAGCACCCACGCCACCGCCAGCGCCGCCACCGGCCCGGCGAAGGGGTGCAGCAGGGCCGCCACCACGGGCGCCACGAGCACCAGCTGCCGCAGCCCGAAACCGTACAACAGCCATGCCTTGCGCACGTAGCGCACGGCCATGAGCGTGGACACCAGCGAGGCGAACAGCAGGGACAGCAGCACGAGCTCCAGCATCAGGCGTGGGGTGACCACGACGAAGGGCGCCGCTGCCACATGGTCCGCGATGGTATGCAGGGAGGGAGCGCCCAGCGTCGCCAGCACGGCGAGCCAGCTGCCTGCGGGCGCGGCACTCACCGCACCGTCCCGTCCGCTGCGCGACGGCCGGCCGGTCGTCGCTCCAGCAGTTCGAACAGCCCCATGCCGGCCAGCATGGCCAGCACGAAAACGGCGGCCTTCACCTCACCCATGCCCAGAGCCACCAGCGCCGGCCCGGGGCAGAAACCGGCGATGCCCCAGCCGATGCCGAACAGCAGGCCGCCGCCCAGCAGGCGCCGGTCGATGTGGCTGCCCTGCGGCAACTGCATCTCGAGCCCGAGCAGGCTGCGTGCACGGCCCCTGGCCAGCGTAAAGGCCACAAGGCCGACGGCGATGGCACCGGCCATCACCAGCGCCAGCGACGGATCCCAGGCACCCGTGAGGTCTAGGAAACCCAGCACCTTGGCCGGATCGGCCATGCCGGAGAGGATGAGGCCCAGGCCGAAGACCAGGCCGGCGATGAGAGATGTGACGATGGCCATGGTGCGCGGCTCCTCAGGCAGACAGCAGGTGGCGGACGACGTAGACGGTCGCGAAACCCGCGCCCATGAATGCCAGCGTGGCCACCAGCGAGCGCGGCGACAGGCGCGACAGCCCGCACACGCCATGGCCGCTGGTGCAGCCCGAGCCGTAACGCGTACCCACGCCCACCAGCAGCCCGGCCGCGACGAGCGCGCCCCAACCGGCATCGATCTGCGGCCGGGGCAGGGCGGTGACGAGCGCGTACACCACGGGCGCGCCAACCAGCCCGACCAGGAAAGCGAGCCGCCAGCCCACGCCCCCCGACGCGGGCCGCAGCAGCCCGCCCAGGATGCCGCTGATGCCGGCGATGCGGCCGTTGAACAGCACGAAGATGGCGGCCGCCAGGCCGATGAGGGCGCCTCCGGCCAGCGCGGCGTAGGGCGTGAAGGCGTTCCAGGCGATGGTCATGAGAGGGTCACTCCTTGGGACAGTAGAGGCGGTACAGCAGCTCCAGCACCTTGAGCAGGTTGCGGTCGGCCACGCTGTAGAAGATCTGCTTGCCCTCGCGGCGCGTCTCGACCACGCCCTCGTTGCGCAGCACGCCGAGCTGCTGCGACAGCGTGGGCTGGCGGATGCCCAGCGTGGATTCCAGACCGCTCACGCACATCTCGCCCTGCGAGAGCTGGCACAGCAAGAGCAGCCGGTCCTCGTTGGCCAATACCTTGAGCGTGGCCACGGCGCTGCCGGCGGCTGCGCGCAGCGCTTCGGGATCGATGATGACGCGGGCGGGTGGCATGCAGATCCTCGTTTAAGGGATAAATATTATATTAAAAAATAAAATGTATATCGCGAATGTGTGACGTACCCCAGTTCGGGCGCCTTCGCTCAGATCAGCTTCAGGGAATGGGCCTATGCCTGCCCGCGCCAGTAC
>JAGOCV010000211.1 GCA_017998575.1 Burkholderiaceae bacterium | reverse complement strand
AAGTGCTGGGCGACGACATCACGCAGGACGAGGCTTTTGCGCATGCCAACGACGTGCTCAAGAACGCCGTCGGCGGCATCGCCGAGATCATCAACGTGCCCGGCCGCGTGAACGTCGACTTCGAGGACGTGCGCACGGTGATGGGCGAGCCCGGCAAGGCCATGATGGGCACGGCCGTGGCCCAGGGCCCGGACCGCGCGCGCATCGCCGCCGAGCAGGCCGTGGCCTGCCCGCTGCTGGAGGGCATCGACCTGTCGGGCGCCAAGGGTGTGCTGGTGCTGATCACCGCCGCCAAGGGCAGCCTCAAGCTGTCGGAATCGAAGCTGGCGATGAACACCATCCGCGCCTACGCCTCGCCCGATGCGCATGTCATCTACGGCACGGCCTACGACGACGGCCTGGGCGACGAGATCCGCGTGACCGTGGTGGCCACGGGTCTGTCGCGCCAGGGTCAGCGCCGCACGGCGCCTCCGCTGCAGGTGTTGCGTACCGGCACCGACAACGTGCCGATCAACATCCCCACCGTGAACCAGGCCGTCGGCGGCCCGGGCGCGGCCCAGGGCCTGGTGCACGCCGCCCAGCCCGACTACGGCACCATGGCCGTGCCCAGCGTGTGGCGTACCAACCGCACCCAGGCCGCCGCCAAGGTCGATGCGCTCGCCTCGGGCGGCATGGACGACTTCGAGATCCCGGCGTTCCTGCGCAAGCAGGCCGACTGAATTTAGGCTCACCCCCCGGGCTACCCTTGGCATTCGCCAAGGTCCGCCAACCCCCTGCGAGGGGGCGACACCAGCGGCCCGGCCAAGCCGGTTCCGCGGTGTCTCTGGCGAGCACGCTGCGCGGGTCAGGGGGCGCGTCAATTCTGGCTATTGGCGGGATCAAATCCTTGCTCAGGCCGGTTTAAGGCCCGAGAACTAAAATCTGCAGATGCTCCAGCAACGCACGCTCAAGACCATCACGAAGGCCGTGGGCGTGGGCCTGCACAGCGGACAGCGGGTCGAGCTCACGCTGCGGCCGGCCCAGCCCGACACGGGCATCGTGTTCCGGCGCGTCGACCTGCCGCAGCCGGTTGACATTCCGGTGTCGGCCACGGCCATCACCGACACGCGTCTGGCCTCCACCATCGGATCGGGCGGCGCCAAGGTTCACACCATCGAGCACCTGATGTCGGCCTGCGCCGGCCTGGGCATCGACAACCTGTACGTGGACATCACGGCCGAAGAGGTGCCCATCCTCGACGGCTCGTCCGCCTCGTTCGTTTTCCTTTTGCAGAGCGCGGGCATCGAGCTGCAGAAGGCGCCCAAGCGATTCATCCGCATCGTCAGGCCCGTCGAGGTGCGCGAAGGCGAGGGCGCGGCGATGAAGTGGGCGCGCCTCGCGCCCTATCACGGCTTCAGCCTCACCTTCGAGATCGATTTCCGCCACCCGGCCGTCGACTCCACCGGCCAGAGCGTGACCTTCGATATGGGCTCGGGCAACTACAGCCGCGACATCGCGCGTGCACGCACCTTCGGCTTCACCAAGGACGTCGAGATGATGCGCAGCCACGGCCTGGCGCTGGGCGGTGGGCTCGACAACGCCATCGTGATGGACGACTACAAGATGCTCAACCACGAGGGCCTGCGCTACGACGACGAGTTCGCCAAGCACAAGATCCTCGACGCCATCGGCGACCTGTACGTCGTGGGCAAGCCGCTGCTGGCGGCATACAGCGCCTTCCGTTCCGGCCACGCCATGAACAACCGCCTGCTGCGCGAGTTGCTGGCGCACGAAGACGCCTATGAGGTCGTGACCTTCGCCGACGAGCGCAAGGCACCGACCGGCTTCGCGCGCACCGCGCGCGCCTGGTGAAGCAGCACGTCTGGCGCGCCGATGCTGCTGTTCCGCTGGTCCATCTTCGTGCTGTTGATCGCGGCCGGTGTGTGCTTCGCGTTCTACGCCGGCACGGGCCAGCCTCGCTTCAAGCACTGGGGTCTCGTGATCCTGAAATGGACGGTGCTGGCCGCGCTGGGCTTTTTCGGCGTGCTGATCCTCGAGCGCGTGCTCTGAGCCCGCGCTGCTGCGCTCTGCAGCCTATACTCGCCCCTGCTCCGGGGTGCACGTATGGCGTGCTGAGACGGCGGACCTGACCGCCGGAACCGTGAACTTGATCTGGTTAGTACCAGCGTAAGAAGAGCTGCAGTCTGAATCCGTGCGTGCGCGCCTGCCTGGGGCGTGTCCGCGCGCATGCGGGCCCATGCGGAGCATTCCATCCACCTCACTGGAGTGCCGCCATGAATGCCCCCGACCCTTTCCCCCACCTGCTGGCCCGTGCGCGCGAGCCGTTCCCTGCTTCCACCAAAGGCTGGCTGACCGGCACGCAGCCGGGCGTGCGCGTGCCCGTGCGTGACATCGCGCTCACGAACGGCGAAACCGTGAGCGTGTACGACACCTCCGGCCCGTACACCGACCCGCACGCCACAATCGACGTACGCCGCGGGCTGGCCGGCGTGCGCGGCGACTGGATCGAGGCGCGCGGCGATACCGAGATCTATGCCGGTCGCCCGCATCGCGCGCTGGACGATGGCCGCCGCAGCGAAGACGCCGACCGGCTCGCCGCCCTGCGCGCCGAAGCCGCCGCCCTCCAACGCACGCCGCGCCGCGCGAAAGCGGGCACCAACGTCACGCAGATGCATTACGCGCGGCGCGGCATCGTCACGCCCGAGATGGAATACGTGGCCCTGCGCGAGAACGGCCGCCGCGAATGGATGGAGCCCTACCTGCGTGATGCCGCGCGCGAAGAGCGCCTGGCCGGCAACGCCATGGGCACGCGACTGCCGCGTGCCATCACACCCGAGTTCGTGCGCGACGAAGTGGCGCGCGGGCGCGCCATCATTCCGGCCAACATCAACCACCCCGAGGTGGAGCCGATGGCGATCGGGCGCCACTTCAAGGTCAAGATCAACGCCAACATCGGCAACTCGGCCGTCACCTCCAGCATCGAGGAAGAGGTGGAAAAGCTCGTGTGGGCCACCCGCTGGGGCGCCGACAACGTGATGGACCTGAGCACCGGGCGCAACATCCACACCACGCGCGACTGGATTATCCGCAACAGCCCCGTGCCCATCGGCACCGTGCCGATCTACCAGGCGCTGGAGAAGGTGGGCGGCGTGGCCGAAGACCTGACCTGGGAAATCTTCCGCGACACGCTCATCGAGCAGGCCGAGCAGGGCGTGGACTACTTCACCATCCACGCCGGCCTGCGCCTGCCCTTCGTGCCGATGACGGCCGGGCGCATGACGGGCATCGTCTCGCGCGGCGGATCGATCATGGCCAAGTGGTGCATCGCCCACCACCGCGAGAGCTTCCTCTACGAGCGCTTCGAGGACATCTGCGACATCATGAAGCAGTACGACGTGGCGTTCTCGCTGGGCGACGGCCTGCGCCCCGGCTCGGCCGCGGACGCCAACGACGAGGCGCAGTTTGCCGAGCTGCGCACGTTGGGCGAGCTCACGCAGATCGCCTGGAAGCACGACGTGCAGACCATGATCGAAGGCCCGGGCCACGTGCCCATGCACATGATCCAGGCCAACATGGACGAGCAGATCAGGCACTGCCACGAGGCGCCCTTCTACACGCTGGGCCCGCTCACCATCGACATCGCGCCCGGCTACGACCACATCGCCAGCGCCATCGGCGCGGCCATGATCGGCTGGATGGGCACGGCCATGCTCTGCTACGTGACGCCCAAGGAACACCTGGGCCTGCCCGACCGCGAAGACGTCAAGCAGGGCCTGATGGCCTACCGCATCGCCGCGCACGCGGCCGACGTCGCCAAGGGCCACCCCGGCGCGCGCGCCCGCGACGATGCCCTCAGCCGTGCCCGCTTCGAGTTCCGCTGGCAGGACCAGTTCAACCTGGGGCTCGACCCCGACACTGCACGTGAATTCCACGACGAAACCCTGCCCAAGGATTCGGGCAAGGTGGCGCACTTCTGCTCGATGTGCGGGCCGAAGTTCTGCTCGATGAAGATCACGCAGGAAGTGCGCGAGTACGCGGCGCGGCAGGGCCGGGACACATCGGCCGTGGTGGCCGAGGGCCTGGCTCGCAAGGCGGACGAGTTCCGCCGGGGCGGCGGTGAGCTTTACGTGCCGATCGTGCCGGTGGTTGCGGACTGATCCGCGCCGCAGGCGATCAGCGGCTGCGCCCCGCCCGGTACATGCTGCTGGTCGACCGCTGCAGCGCGCCGCCAGCCTCGGCCAGCCGCGCCATCGACGCACCCGCGTGCGCGTGCGTGATGGCCAGGCCCAGCGCATCGGCGGCGTCGGTGCCGGGCAGGCCAGGCAACTGCAACAGGCGCCGCACCATCTCCTGCACCTGCGGCTTGGCCGCCTTGCCGTGGCCGGCCACGGCGCGCTTCATCTGCAGCGCGGTGTATTCGGCGACCGGCAGGGCGCAATTCACGAGCGCCGTCAGGCAGGCGCCGCGTGCCTGGCCCAGCAGCAGCGTGGCCTGCGGATTGACGTTGACGAACACGATCTCGACGGCGGCCGCATCGGGCCGGTAGCGCTGGTGCACTTCGCCGATGCCGTCGAACAGCACTTTCAGCCGCGCGGGCAGGTTGCCGCGTTCCAGATGCTTCGTGCTGATGGTGCCGCTGGCCACGTAGCGCAGCGCGTGGCCGTCCACGTCCACCACGCCGAAGCCGGTGGTCTGCAGGCCGGGGTCGATGCCGAGGATCCTCATCAGAGGTTGAAGTACCAGCGCACCGAATGGAAGAAGATCGGCGCCGCGAAGCACAGCGCATCCACGCGGTCGAGCAGGCCGGTGGCGCCGGTGACCGAGCGTGCCTGGCCGCCCCAGTTCGTCACGCCGCGATCACGCTTGAGTGCCTTCATCACCAGATGTCCGAGCGAGCCGGCCACGCAGGCGATGAGCGCCATGCCCAGCGCCTGGCCGGGCTTGAACGGCGTCATTGCCGACAGGACGCCGCCCACCAGGCCGCCGGCCAGCACGCCGATCGCCCACGAGATCCAGTTGAAGCTCGAACTCACGTTGGGCGCCACCGGCCGGCGCGCGAAGCGCCGCGCCGCCAGGTGCTGGGCCACCATGCAGGTCTGAACCACCAGCACGACGAAGAACACCAGGAAGGCCTGGCGTCCATTCCAGCCGGGGAAGGACAGCAGCAGCAGCGCCGGCACGTGACTCATGCCATAGACGCACACCATGATCCCCCACTGCAGCTTGGCCGTGCGTTCGAGGAAGCGCTGCGGGTCGTCGGCCAGCGCGCTCGTCACTGGCAGCGCCAGGAACACGTAGACCGGAATGAACACGGTGAACAGGTCGAAATGGCGCGAGGCCACCAGCCAGAACTGGATCGGCAGCACCACGAAGAACGCCAGGATCAGGCTGCGGTGGTCACCGCGCCGTGTGGGTGAGAGCGTGATGAACTCGCGCAGCGTGAAGAACGCCACCAGCGCGAACAGGACGGTGGCGGCGGTCTCTCCCATGGCCCAGCCGATCCAGAACACGGCGGTCATCATCCACGAGGCCTGCAGCAGCTCGCGCAGGTCGACCAGCATCTCGGTGCGGCGGCGGCCCTCTTCGTTGTCGGGCTGCTCGCGCTGCGTGGCCGTGAACAGCACCACGCTGGCCAGCAGCAGCAGGCCGAACAGCACGACGAAGACGAGCGCGACCTGCTCGTCGGGCGTGAGGCTGCGCAGGAAAGCGTTGAAGCTCATGCCGGCACCTCAGACTTCGCGCAGGGCGACGACCGCGTCACGTGCGCGGTCCAGGAACACGCGCCGGTCTTCGCCTTCCTGCAGCTGGATCGGCGCGCCGAAGGTCACCGAGCACAGCACGGGCACCGGGATCACCTCGCCCTTGGGCAGCAGGCGCTGGATGTTGTTGATCCAGGCCGGCACCAGCACCGCGTCGGGAAAGCGCTGTGCCAGGCTGTACAGCCCCGACTTGAACGGCTGCGGCTCTTCCTGGTGGCCGCGCGTGCCTTCGGGAAAGATGATGATGGAATCGCCGCGCTCCAGCGCGTCGGCCAGCGGCGCCAGCGGGTCTTCGCCTTCCTTGCGTTCGCGATCCACATAGACCGCGTTGAACACGGCGGTGGTGATCCATTGCCGGAACGGCGATTTCGTCCAGTAGTCGCGCGCTGCGATGGGGCGCGTGATGCCGCGCAGCTCCTGCGGCAGCGCGGCCCAGATCATGACCAGGTCGGCATGGCTCTGGTGGTTGGCGAAATAGATGCGCTGCTCGGCCTTGGGCGGGCAGCCCCACCAGCGTGCCTGGGCGCCGGTCAGCAGCCGGATCACGCCCAGCAGGAAGAGACTCATCACTTTTGCCAACATATTTCGATTATGGAGGCGCCCGAGCACTGACCGCGCAGCGGTCACGCCTCGGCTTGGCCGAGGCCCATGCGAGCGGCCCCCTCGGGGGGCAGCGACCCACACGCAGTGGGGGAGCGTGGGGGTACGTGGACGTCAGGGAAGCACAGCGTCGCCCATGCGCGCCACGATGGTCTGCGCGCGGCTGGAGAGGTAGGGCGAGTTGGGCAGTTTCTCGAAGTAGCGCGGACGTGGCAGCATCACGGCCAGGCGGGCGGCTTCGTAGGGCGTGAGGCGGTCGGCGCCCTTGCGGAAGTAGTGACGCGCGGCGGCCTCGGCGCCGAAGACGCCTTCGCCCCATTCGACGCTGTTGAGGTAGATCTCCAGGATGCGCTGCTTGGACAGCAGCAGCTCCAGCATCTGGGTGAGCACGAACTCCTGGCCCTTGCGCAGCAGGGTGCGCTCGCCCGAGAGCAGCAGGTTCTTGGCGAGCTGCTGCGTGATGGTGGAGCCACCGACGATGCGCGGCGCGCGCGCGGACTTCTGCGCCTGCGCACGGCGTGCGGCGGCCTGCTCGGCGCGGGTGTTGCGCTGCCAGGCTTTCTCGATGGCTTCCCATTCGACGCCGCCATGATTGATGAAGTCGCCGTCCTCGCTGGCGATGACGGCGCGCTTGAGGTGATCGGAGATCTGCGCGTAGTCGACCCACTCATGGCTCCAGGGCAGCTTGCCCTGCGCACGCGCGATCCGCCAGGCTTCGGACCGCTGGAACGCCGTGGACTCGGGCGCGACCACGGTCATC
>JAGOCV010000210.1 GCA_017998575.1 Burkholderiaceae bacterium | reverse complement strand
ATGCACAACCGCCTGCGCATGGTGGTGGCCAGCTTCCTGTCGAAGGACCTGGGGCTGGACTGGCGGCGCGGCGAGGCCTACTTCGAGCGGCACCTCAACGATTTCGACCTGGCGGCCAACAACGGCGGCTGGCAATGGGCCAGCTCCAGCGGCTGCGACGCCCAGCCGTGGTTCCGCATCTTCAACCCGGTGGCGCAGAGCCGAAAGTTCGACGCGGGCGGCAAGTTCATCCGCAAGTACCTGCCCCAGCTGGCGGGCCTGTCCGACGAGATGATCCACGCACCCTGGGAAGCCAGCCCGGTGGAACTGGAAGCCGCCGGCATCGTGCTGGGCGAGACCTATCCGCGCCCGGTGGTGGACCACGCCGAGGCGCGCGATGCCTCGCTGGCGCGCTACGCCGTGGTGAAGAAGAAGGCCGAAGGCGCCTGAGGCGCCGCGCACACGCGGGCGCCGTTCAGTTCAGGCTTGCTCTTCGACGCTGGCGTAACGCCGCACCAGGCTCAGCAGCTCTTCTTCCGAATAGGGCTTGCCGAGGTAGTGGTTCACGCCCAGTTGCGCCGCGTGCTCGCGATGCTTCTCGGCGATGCGCGAGGTGATCATGATGATGGGCAGCTGCGACAGCGACGCGTCGGCGCGGATGTTGCGCGCGAGATCGAACCCGTCCATGCGGGGCATCTCGATATCGGACAGCACGACCACGGGGCGTTCCTGCTGCAGCCGCTCCAGCGCCTGCAGGCCATCGGCCGCCAGGGCCACGCGGTAGCCCTCGCGCTGCAGCAGGCGCTGCGTCACGCGGCGCACGGTGATGGAGTCGTCCACCACCAGCACCAGCGGCACCACGGGCGCGGCCTGCGCCGCATCTGCCGCACCACCGGCGCCCTGGGCAGCCAGTTGTTCCAGCACGTCGGGCTGGGCCTGGTCGGCACTGAGCGCCCGCGCGGATTCGCCGTACACGGCCGCCAGCGCGACCGGGTTGTAGATCAGCACCACGGCGCCGGTGGAGAGCACCGTCATCCCCGCCAGGCCCGGCAGGCGCGCCAGTTGCGGGCCGAGGTTCTTCACCACGACTTCCTGGTTGCCCAGCACTTCGTCCACGTGCAGCGCCACACGCTGCGCGGCGCTTCGCAGCACCACCACCTGCGCAGTGCGGCCCTGCGGCTCGGCGCTGCGGCCCGACACCTGCAGCAGCGCGCCACCCCAGAAGAAGCGCACGTCCTCACCCGAGAACGCGTAGCTGCCGCCGTTGTAGGCCTGCTCCAGATCGCGGCTGCTGGCGCGGCGCACCAGCTCGACCAGATTGGAGGGCACGCCGAAGGTCTTGTCGCCCACGCGCAGCATCACCACCTGCGTCACCGCGGTGGTCAGCGGCAGCACCAGGCGGAAGCTGGAGCCGGCGCCCACGGTGGTGGCGGTCTCGATGCGGCCACCCAGCGCGTTCACCTCGGAGCGCACCACGTCCATACCGATGCCGCGGCCGGCCAGCTCGGACACCTGCTGCGCGGTCGAGAAACCGGGCATGAAGATCAGCGAGGCGGCCTCGGCCTCGGTCAGCGGCTGGTCGGGGCCGATCAGCCCCTGCTCGATCGCCTTGGCGCGGATGCGCACCAGATCGAGCCCGGCACCGTCGTCGCGGAATTCCACCGAGACGTCGTTGCCCTCCTGGCGCAGATCGACCAGGATGTTGCCGGTGCCGTCCTTGCCCGCGCCGATGCGCGCGTCGGGCATCTCGATGCCATGGGCCACGCAGTTGCGCAACAGGTGCTCGAACGCGGGCGTCATGCGGTCCAGCACGCCGCGGTCCATTTCGATGGAACCGCCGATGATGTCAAGCTTGACCTGCTTGCCCGAATCCTTGGAAGCCTGGCGCACCACGCGGTAGAGGCGCTCGGAGATGGCTTCGAACTCCACCATGCGCGTGCGCAGCAGGTCGCGCTGCAGCTCGCGCGTCTGGCGTGCCTGGGCGTTGAGGTCGTCTTCCGTCGCCTGCACGGTGCGCTGCAGCGTGCGCTGCACCGTGGCCACGTCGTCCACCGACTCGGCCATCATGCGCGTGAGTTCCTGCACGCGGGTGAAGCGGTCGAACTCCAGCGGATCGAAGCCTTGCTGCGAATCCTTGGCCTGCGCCAGGCGCGACTGCATCTGGCTTTCGGCCTGCACCTCGATGTCGCGCAGCTGCTGGCGCAGGCGGTCGAGGTTGCCCGTGAGATCGCCCAGCGAGCCGCGCAGCTGACCCAGCGCCGATTCGAGGCGCGAGCGCGTGATCATCACCTCGCCGGCCTGGTTCACCAGGCGGTCGAGCAGTTGCGATCGCACGCGCACCGCCTGCTGCGACGCCAGACGCGGCGCCACCGCATCGGTGGGGCGCACGGTGATGGCCGAGGCGATCGGCGCCAGCGGCCGCGCGGCCGGCGGCGGCGATGCCGGCTCTGCCGGTGCGTCCGCCACGGCATCGTCGAACGACGAAGCGGTTTCGGACGCGACGACCGGCTCGGCCACCGGCGATGCCAGCGGCACGTCGGCCAGCGCCTGCTGCTGGCTGGCATCGGCCGCGCGCAGCGATTCGAACATGGCCTCGATGGCATCGAAGCGGCCCTGCAGTCCCTCGACCCAGGCCTGTGGCGGCACTTCCTGCGAGCCGTACTGCTCGATACGGGACTCCAGCCGGTGCACCAGTTCGCCCAGCCGCATGGCGCCCGCCAGGCGCGCGCTGCCCTTGAGCGTGTGCAGATTGCGCAGGGCTTCGACGCGCGCACTGCCGTTGTCGGGCCGCGCCGCCCACTGGCGCAGGGCGCCGCCCAGGCGAGGCAGCAGCTCGACCGCTTCTTCCTCGAAGATCGGGAACAGGTCGAGGTCCACGGCATCGACGGCGTCGAGGGGGTCTTCATCCTCGCTCGCGTCGGGCAGGGGCGCGGCCAGCGTGGCGGCCGGCGCCACGTAGCCGGGCTCCACCACGGACTCGGGCTGCGGTGCGGTCACCGCGGCAGTCCCGGCCGCAGTGAAGGCCTCGTCGATTGGCGGCGCGGCTTCGACCGCCTGCGTGTCGTCGGGCTGCGCGGGCGCGGTCACGGGGGCGGGGACTGGCTCGAGTACCGGCGGCGCCTCCACCGCATGCAGGTCGTAGATCTGTTCGGCCAGCGGCAGGTCGTCGGGCGGCAGCGTGACCGCGTCGGCCTCGTCGGGCGACGGGGCGAATGCAGCGGGCGCGTCGACCGGGCCGTCGCACACTGCAGCCAGCGCCTCGGTCAGGCCGGGGCGCGGTTCTTTCAGGAAGCCGGCGGCGAACTGGTGCAGCAGGCGGCGGATGTCCTCGGCCACGTCGACGAACAGCGCCGCCTGCGCGGCCGTGCCGCTCGACTGGAGCTGAACGTGCTGCAGCGCGGCTTCGAATGCGCGCGCCAGCGCCGACAGGTCACGGAATCCAACCGTGGCGGAGCTGCCGGCCAGCGAATGCGCCAGCGCCACGGTCGAGTCGGACAACGGGCTGTGCCATTCGAGCGCCCATTCGCCCACCTCGTTGGCCAGGCGGCGCGACCATTCGTCGGCTTCGTTGAGGTAGACGTTGTAGAGCGGGATGCCGATGCGCAGCGGCCCGATCACCTTGATCTGGTCGTCGCCGGCATCGTAGGCTGGTGCTGCCGGCGGCGGCGGCTGCACGAGCCCGGCGGAGCCGTCCGACGAGCCCGAGAGTTCGGCCAGCGCGCCAAAATCGATGTCCTCGATGACGGTGGGCGCCGGCACCTCGGCCGGCAGCGGCGCGGGCGCGGACAGGTCGAATTCGAAATCGCCGGCGGTCGACACGGCGGCCTCCGGCTCGCGCACGTCGTCCGGCCACCGGGTGGATTCGAAATCGGCCGGCATGCCTGCGGCCGGTGCGGGGGTGTCGAGGTCGAGGTTGAGCCCGGCGAACGGATCGTCAGCCGGCGGGGTCGCCGGCAGCGCCGTCGGCGCGTCGTCGTCTTCGGGCGACACCGTGTGCGAGAAGTCGGCCTGCGGCGCGGCAGCCGCGGGCTCACCGAAGTCCATCGACCAGTCGATGTCGGCGTCGGCCCCGGCGGGTGCCGCCGGCTCGGGTGGCGAGGAGCTTTCGGGCGCGGCGTCGAAAGACAGGTCGGCACGCGCCGGCGCGGATTCCATGCTCGCTGGCACGTCGAAACTGAGCGTGGTGATGTGCGAGCCACCGTCGGCCTGCGGCGCGGGCATGAACGCGGCCTCGGCGTCGGCATCGGTGGACAGGGCCGGCGGCACCGAATCGACCACGCCGTGCGCCGGCAGCGCGATCGGCAGGCGGCGGCCTTCGTTGCGGAAGGCGTCGGCGGCGTCCTTGAAACCGGCGGCCTGCCAGGCATCGGCATGGCCGCCGGCAATGTCTTCCACCCACTCGGCGAAGCCATCGAGGGCCTCGCGCGCGAGCGAGCGCAGGTCATCGCTGGCCGGTTGCTGCTCCGCCAGCCAGGCGTTGAACACCTGCTCCATCGACCAGGCGGCTTCGCCGAACTCGTTGAGCCCGACCATGCGGGAGCTGCCCTTGAGCGTATGGAACGCCCGGCGCAGGGTGGTCAGGCGCTCGATGTCGGCCGGCGCATCGGACAGTTGCGCCAGCGCGGTCTGGCCGCCCTGGATCACTTCGCGCGCTTCGTCCAGGAAGATGTCCAGCAGATCGTCTTCGCCGAGGTCGTCGCCGTCATCGGCGGCAGCCGCCGCCAGCGGGGCCGGTGCGGCCACGGTCTGGGCCAGCTGGCGCAGGGCTTCGGCGCTGCCGGCGGCGTCGGTGCCCGAGGCCAGCGCCTGGCTGGCCTGCTGGGCGCTGCGCGCGAGGGCGGCCTGATCGGCCAGCGCCGCCTGTGAGGCGATCGCATCCAGCTGCTCCGCCAGGCCGGTTGGCGTGCCGTGCGCGGCCTGCGCCACGGCCTGTTGCACGCTGACCTGCAGCGACTGCGTGGCCAGCATCGGATCGATGGTGGGCAGCGGGGTGGCGGCAGCGGGTACTTCAGGGACGGCGGGCTCGACGTGGCGGCCCATCAGCGGCTTGAGCTCGCCCGCCATCGGGTCGTAGACGAACAGCTTCTTGGCCAGCGCCGGCTGGTAGCCCAGCATGTCGATCAGGAAGCCGAGCGCACCGAGGTTGTTGCCCAGCTTGTCGAACGTGCCGGCCGAACGCGCGAGCGCCGGGTCGATCTCGGTGATGAGGATTTCCTCGACCATGTCGCGCATGCGCAGCACGGCCTGGACGGCGTGGTCGAGCCCCAGCACCGACAGCACGCCGCGCATCTGCGACAGCTGGCCGGGCACGCTGCGCAGGGCGTCCTTTTCCGCAGGATTGCGGAAGAACACGTCCATCGACTTCTCGAGCTCGCCCAGGTTGGCACGCAGCTCGCCGACCACGGTGCCCATGGTCTGGCGATCGCTCACGCGCCGGTAGAGGTCTTCCATCCACGGCTCGAGCGCGCGCGGCTGGCCGCCGCCGCGAACGCCTTCGAGGCGTTCGGCCAGTTGCGTGGCGCGGGCTTCGAGCTGCGGATTGGCCGGATCGAGATCCTCGAATGCGGCTTCGAGATAAAGCACGCAGGTGGCCACTTCCATCGCCAGCTCGGGCTCGGGCGGGCGCGCGGCGCGCAGGGTGGTGTCGACCGCCGCCTGCAGCGCCTGGACCATGGGGGCGCTGGGCGGGTACAGCCGCAGCAGCGAATCGCCCACGGCATGGAAGGCCTCGCCCAGATTGCGCAGCTTGGTCAGATCGCCGCCCGAGAGGCCGGACCAGATTTCCTTGGCGGCTTCGATGCGGCGGCGCGCCTGGGCCAGCAGGGCCGGATCGAACAGGCCGAACTGCGGACGCAGGTAGTTGACGGGTTCGGCCTCGTCCAGGCCCCAGGCCCGGCGCACGGCCGAGAGGGCCGGCGCGATCTGGCCCACGCCCGGCCTGGCCTGCGAACAGAAGAACAGCAGGTCGTGCGCCAGACGCACCGACAGCGCCGGCTCGCCCTTGGCCAGGGTGGCGTACTGTAGCAGCACGCGCGAGGCCGCACGTTTGGTGTAGATGTCCTGCGGCAGCAGGCCCAGCGCCAGCGCCTCGAAGTACGCCGCCGCCAGCACCCAGAAGGCTGCGGTGCGCTCTTCGCCGGGAGCGGTGGTCTGGGCCAGGCCGAGCACCACGTCGTGGAGCTCGCGCGCGGCGGCTGCGTCGCCGGTCTTGACCATGCGCAGCACGGCCGCGTCGAGCCGCGAGCGCACCGGCTGGCCGTAGTCCAGCGGCTCGACGTCGGCCGCGGGGTCGGGCACCTGGCGCCATACCCACGGCTGCGGCCACAGGTCGGCCGGGTGCACGCGGTCGGCGCCGGCGAGTTCCTGCACTTCACGGTATTGCGGAAAGAGCGCGACGGGCGAGCCCGACTTCGCGGCCAGTACGTTGTCCAGGTATTCGACCACCGCGAAACCCGCACGCTCCACGCGCGAGGCCGCCTCTTCGGTGCAACGCTCGGGTGAGAGCAGCAGTTGCTCGCACGCGGCCTCCATGGCCGAGAGCAGGTGTGCGGCCTCGGGCTGGCCCACCATCAGCAGGGCACCGGCCGTCTGGTGCAGCTGGTTGCGCGCCTGGCGCAGCAGGCCGGTGTCGGGGGACGGCGCGCCACCGCTGCCCGCCAGCTCGGCTTCACGCGCGAAGCGCTTGAGCGCCTTGCCGGCGCCATCGACCGACTTGCGCACTTCCTCGATCACCCATGCGATCGGGCCCAGATCCTGCGCGCCGGGATCGATGTCGGTCAGTTGCGGGGAGGGGGCGGCCATAGGTACGGGCGTCTCGTCGGGCGGTCTGTCGGTTGCGGCGGGCGCGGGGTCGTCAGGCGATCTTGAACCGTGCGACCGACTGGCGCAGTTCCTCGGCCATGCGCGAGAGCTCGCGCACCTGCTGGGCGGTGGAGCGCGTGCCTTCGCCGGTCTGCTCGGTCACGGCGAAGATGTGCTGGATGTTGGCGGCCACCACGCTGGCGGATTGCGCCTCGCGCGAGGCCGAGCTGGAAATCTGCTCGATCAGCTCGGCGAGCTGGCGCGACACGCGGTCGATCTCGGACAGCGCCGTGCCGGCGTTGTCGGACAGCTTGGCCCCTTCGACCACGCCCTGCGTGGAGC
>JAGOCV010000209.1 GCA_017998575.1 Burkholderiaceae bacterium | reverse complement strand
CGTAGGTGGTGGGGATGGCGACGATGGGCAGACCCGAGTCGAGCGCGATGGCCTTGCCCAGGCCGGTGGTGGAGCCGCCGCCGATGGCCACGGCGCAGTCCGCGCCCAGCTGGCGCGCCACCTCGCGGGCCTCGCGGGCGGTCTCGATCGGCACGTGCATCACCGCGCGGTCGAAGATGCCGGCGGCGCGCGCGCCCAGCAGGTCGGCCACACGCTCGGCCGAGGCGCGCTGCTCGGGCGTGCTGAGCACCAGCGCGCGCGCCGCGCCCAGGGCGTCCATCTCGCGCGGCAGCTGCGCCAGCGAGCCGGCACCGAAGACCACGCGCGACGGGAGGTTCTGGTAAATGAAGGGTTTCATGCTGCGAATGATGGCAGCGTCTGCCCGCGCCAGCGCGCCGCGGACCGCCTGAAAATCAGTTTTCCGCAGGGGGAAATGTGGGCGCGAAATGGCGGGCTTTTCGCTGACACAATGCGCGGGCCCCCTTGAAGGAGAAGTTCCGTGATCAACAAGATTGCCGCCTCGGTCGCCGAGGCGCTCACCGGCATCACCGACGGCGCGACCGTGCTCATCGGCGGCTTCGGCACCGCCGGCATTCCCGGTGAACTCATCGACGGCCTGATCGACCAGGGCGCGCGCGAGCTCACCGTGGTCAACAACAACGCTGGCAACGGCGACACCGGCCTGGCCGCGCTGCTCAAGACCGGGCGGGTGCGCAAGGTCATCTGCAGCTTCCCGCGCCAGGCCGACAGCCACGTGTTCGACGCGCTCTACCGCAGCGGCCAGCTCGAACTCGAGCTGGTGCCGCAAGGCAACCTGGCCGAGCGCCTGCGCGCTGCCGGGGCCGGCATTGGCGCCTTCTTCACGCCGACGGGCTTCGGCACCGAACTCGCGAAGAACGCCGACGGCAGCGAGAAGGAAACGCGCGTCATCAACGGCAAGTCCTATGTGCTGGAGTACCCGATCTTTGGCGACGTGGCGCTCATCAAGGCCGAGCGCGGCGACCGCTGGGGCAACCTCACCTACCGCAAGGCCGCGCGCAACTTCGGCCCGGTCATGGCCACCGCCGCCAGGCGCACCGTCGCCAGCGTGTACGAGATCGCCGAACTGGGCAGCTTCGACCCCGAAGCCGTGGTGACGCCCGGCATCCACGTCAGCGCCATCGTGCAGATCCCCCGCGTGGCCACGCAGGCCGGCGGTTTCAAGAACGCGGCCTGAGGCAGAACACCATGAGCTACACGAGAAGATCCAAGGACGAACTCGCGCGCCGCGTGGCGCAGGACATCCACGACGGCGCCTATGTCAACCTCGGCATCGGCCAGCCCACGCTGGTGGCCAACCACCTGCCCCCGGGCATCGAGGTGGTGCTGCACAGCGAGAACGGCATCCTGGGCATGGGCCCGGCACCCGCCGCCGGCGAGGAAGACTACGACCTCATCAACGCCGGCAAGCAGCCGGTCACGCTGCTGCCCGGCGGCGTGTTCTTCCACCACGCCGACAGCTTTGCCATGATGCGCGGCGGCCACCTGGACATCTGCGTGCTCGGCGCCTTCCAGGTCTCGGCCACCGGTGACCTGGCCAACTGGAGCACCGGCGAGGCAGGCTCCATCCCCGCCGTGGGCGGTGCGATGGATCTGGCCATCGGCGCCAAGCAGACCTGGGTGATGATGGACCTGCTCACCAAGCAAGGCGCGAGCAAGGTGGTGGCGCAGTGCAGCTACCCGCTCACCGGCATCGGCTGCGTCAAGCGCATCTACAGCGACCTCGCCACCCTGGCCTGCACGCCGCAGGGTCTCCAGCTCATCGACAAGGTCGACGGGCTGGAACACGCCGAACTCGAAAAGCTCGTGGGCCTGCCGATCGCGGCGGCCTGAGCATCCTTCAGCGCAGCGCGGCCTTGTGCAGCGGCAGGGGCGCCGCGCGCAAGGCGTCAAGCTGCTCGCGTGCGATCTGCAGGAACGCGGTGCCCAGCCGCGAGAGCGGGCGGTGCCGGTTGCGCACCGCGAAGATGGGGAACGTGGGCGCGCCCGGCAAGGCGGTGAACACCAGGCCTTCGGGCCGGTGGGCGCGGGCCGAGAGGTCGTCCACGAAGGCCACGGCCGCGCCCGTCGCGGCCACCGAACACGCGGCCAGGCCCGAGCGCACTTCGGCGGCCACGTTGCGCGCCACGCCATGCGACTCGATCCAGTGGTCGATCACCGCGCTCTGCGGCGCCTCCGGGCTGTAGACCACCAGGCGGCCCGCCAGCACCTCGGCCAGCGAGGGCCTGGCCTTCTTCAACAGGGCGTGGTCGGCCGGCAAGGCGCAGAGCAGCTCCCAGCGCCCGATTTCCTCGATGTCCAGCGCCGGGTGGTCCAGCGGCGCGCTGGAGATCGCCACGTCCGCCTCTTCCGTCACCAGCAGCTTGACGATCTCGCGCGTGGGCAGCGACTCGAACAGCACGCGCGCGCTGGTGAACTGGCCGACCAGCCCCGCGATGCTGCGCGGCACCAGCTGCAGCGCGGTGTTGGCGCTGGAGAGCACGCGCAGCGTGGTGCGGGTGCCGAAGCGCAGGTGGGCCGCCACATCGCGCACGTGCTGCACGCCGCGATAGACCTTCTCGATTTCCTCCTGCAGCTCGCGCGCTTCGGCGGTCGGCACCAGCCGGCCGCTGCGGCGCTCGAACAGGGCCACGCCCAGCTGCAATTCCAGGTGGCGCACCAGGCGGCTGATGCCCGGCTGCGAGACGTGCAACAGCCGCGCGGCCTCGGTGGTGGAGCCGGTGGTCATGACGGCGCGAAACACCTCGATCTGACGCAGGTTCATGGGCCGCATTGTCGCCCACGCATAACGCGGTGTTATTCAGAACTGGTGGAAAAGTATTGGATCGTATGGAGAAGCACTCCTAGCATCCCCTCACTCGGCCCGAACACCGGGATTCATTCAGGAGACAAGACATGTTCAAGCTTCACCGCCGCGCCCTGGCGCGCACCCTCCTCGCCGCCGCCCTGTCCTCGACCGCCCTGCTCGCCCAGGCCCAGGCCTGGCCCACCAAGCCCGTCACGCTCACCGTGGGCTTTGCCGCCGGCGGCTCGGCCGACATCCTGGCGCGCGCCATCTCGCAAAAGCTCTCGGGTGTGCTCGGCCAGCCCGTGGTGGTGGACAACAAGCCCGGCGCGGGCGGCACGATCGCCGCCGCCGGTGTGGCCTCGGCCGCGCCCGACGGCCACACCCTGTTGCTGGTGACCAGTGGCCATGCCGGCAGCGGCGCGCTCTATTCCACGCTGCGCTACGACCCCATCAAGTCCTTCGCCCCGGTGATCAAGCTCGCGGCCACGCCGGTGGTGGTGGTGGCCCCGGTCGCCCAGCCCTGGAGATCGCTCAGCGAACTGCTCGACGCCGCGCGCAAGGCCCCCGGCACGCTGAACTACGCGGCCGGCGGCGGTGGCGCCACCACCACCGCGCTGGCGGCCGAGTTTCTGAAGAAGGACACGGGCACCGACATGGTCCAGGTGCCCTACCGGGGCTCCGGCCCGGCGCTCACCGCGCTGCTCTCGGGCGAGGTGCAGGTGGGCTTCGAGATTCCTTCCAGCGCCCTGCCGCACATCCAGTCGGGCAAGCTGCGCGCGCTGGCGGTGACCGGCCGCACCCGCAGCGCCGCGCTGCCGGACGTGCCCACGGTGGTCGAACAAGGCATTCGCGACTTCGAGGTGATCGGCTGGTTCGGCGTGCTGGCACCGGCAGGCACCCCGGCCGCCGTGGTCGAGCGGCTGAACCGCGAGCTCAACGCCGCGCTGCAACAGCCCGAGCTGCGCGAACGCCTCAGCGGCCTGGGTCTCGAATCCGGCGGCGGCACGCCCGCGGACTTCCAGAAACTGATCACCTCGGACACGCAGCGCTACGGCGAAGCCATCCGCCGCATGGGCATCAAGGTGGAGTGAGCATGGCGGTGATGGCAAGCGGTTGGTCCACGGAAGTTGCCATCGTGGGCGGCGGCCTGGGTGGGGTGTCGGCGGCGCTGGCCGCGCTGCGGCTGGGCCGGCGCGTGGTGCTGGTGGAGGCGCTGCAGTGGCTCGGCGGGCAGCTCACGGCCCAGGCCGTGCCGCCCGACGAGTACCCCTGGATCGAATCGCTGCACGCCTCGCAGAGCTACGCGCAGCTGCGCCGCGCCATCCGCGAGCACTACCGCCTGCACTTGCCGCTGACCCCCGAGGCGCGGCGCACGCTCTGCCTGAATCCGGGCCAGGGCAACGTGAGCACCCTGTGCCACGAACCCTGGGTGGCCGCGAAGGTGATCGACGAGCTGCTGGCGCCGTGGGAGCACGGTGGCCAGCTGCGCGTGCTGCGCCGGCACCGCGTGCTGCGCGCGCACCGCGACGGCGACCGGTTGACGGCGCTGGACCTGCGCGACCTCGCCTCCGGCCATGAAGGCGTGTTGCAGGCGCCACTGTTCATCGACGCCACGGAAACAGGTGAGCTGCTGCAACAGGCCGGCGTGGAACACGTGCTCGGCGCCGAGGCGCAGTCGGTCACGCAGGAACCGCATGCCCTGGCCCAGGCCGACCCGATGGACCAGCAGGCCGTGACCTGGTGCTTCGCCATGGAGCACCGCCCGGGCGAGCACCACGTGATCGACAAGCCCGAGGGCTACGAGCGCTTTCGCAGCCTGCAGCTCGACTGCTGGCCCAACGCGCAATACAGCTGGACGCTGTCGGACTTCGTCACCCACCAGCCGCGCACCCGCGCCCTGTTCGCGGGCGACACCGACACGCCCGGCGTGTACGACCTCTGGCACGCGCGCCGCATCGCCTGGCGCGGCCACTTCCAGCCCGGCACCTACCCGAGCGACATCACCCTGGCCAACTGGCCGCAGATGGACTACTGGGAACAGCCGCTGATCGGCGTCTCCGAGGCCGAGGAGCAGCACGCGCTGCAACAGGCCAAGCAGTTCAGCCTGGGCTTCTTCTACTGGATGCAGACCGAGGCGCCGCGCCATGACGGGGGCCTGGGCTACCCGGGCCTGCGCCTGCGCGGCGACGTGCTGGGCACCGACGACGGCCTGGCCCAGCAGGTCTACTGGCGCGAGGGCCGGCGCATCCAGGCCGAGTTCACTGTGCTCGAACAGCACATCGGCGTGGCGGCGCGACCCGGGCAGGACGGTGCCGAGCGCTTCTTCGACAGCGTGGGCATCGGCGCCTACCGCATCGACCTTCACCCCAGCACGCGCGGGCGCAACACGGTGGACATCGATTCGTACCCGTTCCAGATCCCGCTGGGCGCCCTGCTGCCGCAGCGGGTGGACAACCTGTTGCCCGCCTGCAAGAACATCGGCACCACGCGCGTCACCAACGGCGCCTACCGCGAACACGCCACCGAATGGAGCATCGGCGAAGCCGCCGGCTCGCTCGCCGCCTTCGCGCTGCAGAAGGGCGAGCCGCCGCGCGCGGTGCGCGCCAGACCCGAACTGCTGCAGGACTTCCAGCGCGTGCTGCAAGCCCAGGGCGTGCTGCTGGAGTGGCCGCGCTTTGGCGCCCTCACCCCGCTGCTGCGCACCGGCTACCAGCACGCCGCCCGCAGCTAAGGCGAGAAGCTCAGGCCTCCATGGCCTGCAGCGGGCCCAGCGCTTCGCCCGGGTTGCCGTTGGCGGCGTAGCCGCCGTCCACCGCCCACACGGCGGCGGTGATGAAACCCGAGGCCGGCTCGGCCAGGAAGCCGATCACGCGCGCGATCTCTTCCGGTGTGGCCCAGCGGCCCACGGCCGAGCGCTCGGCGAACAGCGCGTAATCCAGCGTGCCCAGGCGCATCTTCTCGCGCAGCACCTCGGTCAGCACATAGCCGGGCGCGACCGCGTTCACGGTCACGCCGTGGCGGCCGTTCTCCAGCGCCAGGCCGCGCGTGAGCCCCGCGATGGCGGCCTTGGCCGTGGAATACGCCGTGCGCCGCTGCAGGCCGACCAGGCCGATCACCGAGGACAGGTTGACGATGCGGCCAAAGCGCTGCGCCCGCATGCCGGGCAGCACGGCGGCGCACATGGCGGCGGCGCCGCCCACGTGCACCGCCAGCATGCGCTGCAGGTCGCTCGCGGGCAGGGTGTGGTGGTCGGCGGACTCGCGCTGCATGATGCCGGCGTTGTTGACCAGCACGCCAATGGGGCCGAGCTCGGCGGCCACGCGCGCGCAGCCGGCCTGCACGGCCGCTTCGTCGCTCACATCGGCCGCCACGGCCAGCGTGCGCACGCCGTGCGCGGCCGCGATGTCGGCAGCGGCTTCGAACGGTGCCTTCAGATCGAACAAGGCCACGTCGGCGCCGCGCGCCGCCAGGTCCTCGGCAATGGTGCGGCCGATGCCGCGCCCCGCGCCGGTGACCACCGCCACACGGCCAGCCAGTGTTCTCACAGGACTTTCCCGGGGTTCAGGATGCCCTTGGGGTCCATCGCGTTCTTCAGCGTGCGCATCAGCGCCACCTGCTCGGGCGAGCGCGCATGGCCTAGCCAGCGGCGCTTGATGGTGCCGATGCCGTGCTCGGCCGACACGGTGCCGCCGTATTGCTGCACCAGGCTGTAGACCACCTCTTCCACTTCGTCCTTGGGTTGCACCTTGTCGCCGGCCCGGTAGGCCACGATGTGCACGTTGCCGTCGCCGATGTGGCCATAGAACACGCTCTCCAGCCCCGGCACTTTCACGGCCAGCTCGGCCTTGCAGGCGCGCGCGTAGTCGTCCATCGCGGTCTGCGGCAGGCCGATGTCGAAGGCCAGGTGGCCGGGCCAGGTCTGGTGCAATTCACCGCAGGCATCGCGCACGCCCCAGAGCGCCTGCTCTTCGGCCAGCGATTTCGCCACCACGGCGTTGGGCACCACGCCCTCTTCCAGCAGGCCTTCCATCCAGGACTCGAAGCGCGGCAGGTCGGTGGCCGGGTCGGTGCCCAGCGCTTCGATCAGCACATAGGCGCCGTAGCGCGTGTCGTCACCGGCAAACGGGTTGCGCGCGCGCAGCTCGCCCACGGCGCGGTCCCAGTAGTCGGGCCACATCACTTCGAAGGCCGAGAGCAGCGGGCCCAGGCCCGAGCGCGCCGCGCCCAGCAGGCGCAGCACGGCGGCGTAGTCCTCGCAGGCGCACATGGCGACCACCGAGGAACCGGCCTTGGGGAACAGGCGCAGCAC
>JAGOCV010000004.1 GCA_017998575.1 Burkholderiaceae bacterium | reverse complement strand
TGCCAGGAGCGCGCCGACGGCCACCGACACGCCCAGCACCACGGCGGCCGGATAGAGCGAGGCGGTGATGCCGCGCTCGCTCTCGCCCAGCAGGCCCGCGTGCGCGAAGCCCAGCGACAGCGCATAGAGCGTGGACAGGGTGGTCAGCGTGAGCGCGCGCTCGGTCACCGGACCCGAGGCGCGCGTATCCATCACCACGCGCGAGAGCACGGCGGGCGAGGCCGCCATGGCCACCAGCGCCACAGGAAGGGCGACGTTCTCCGGCACATCCATCCACAGGAGCACGGCATGCGTGCAGAAAAAGGCCAGGCCCGACTCGAGCAGGCTCTGCACCAGCACCATCGGGTTGTGGCGGAACCAGCGCAGCGGGATGCGCCCGCCCGCTTCGAACAGCACCACGGCGACGCCGAGTTCGAGCAGGAACAGCGCGATGCCCTGCAGCGGCCAGACCGCGCCCGGAAAACCCAGCAGCCCCGCGCACATGCCCACGACCGAGTAGCCGATCACCTTGGGCAGGCCGGTGTAGCGCTGCACCAGGTGCCCTGCCGCCGCGGCCAGCGCGAGCAGCACCGACCACTGCACGGTCGGAACGCCCGCCGACGGCCGAAGCCAGTCGGCCCAGAAGGCCATCAGTTCATTCATGCGCTGTCTCCCTGTACGCGAGTTGTATCCGCCAGGGCGGATGGACGGGCGCGGGGCCGGTCCTTTTGATGTGGCGCGCCAGCTGCGCCAGCCGGCCCTCGTGATCCGAGCCGCCGGGTGGCCGGCGAACGCAGCCGACTGTAGCCGAACGCCCCTGGCCACCCTGTAGGACAAGGCCGACCTGCCGGACGGGTCTTGGGGCGGGCAGCGCGCGGGCTCAGCCGGCCCGCGAAGGGCCGCGTGGCGCAGTGCGCGTGCTGGCGCGCGCCGGCAGGAAGAACGACAGCGGGCGCTGCCGCCAGCGCGCCCAGATCGCCGAACGGATACGGGCACGGTCGAGCCCGCTCACGTTCTGCGCGCGCAGGGCAAGGCGGAAGGCGAAGAAGAAGCTCACGCCCACATTGAGTACGCCGGTGAGGGCCGCGCCGGCCGCGCACCAGAGGATGGGCACCAGCAGTTCGCGCGAGGCCAGCATCGGCAGGTCGTACGCGGCCGCGGCCGCGGCGATCTGCCCCGACGACAGCGTGACGTGGCGCACTTCCATGGGCACGCCGAAGAACAGCGTGAAGGCGGGAATCAGGCCGAGCATGAATCCCAGCGATATGTTGGACGTGAGCCCGGAGATGTTCCTGCGCATGAAGCCGGCCCACCGGTCGGCGCGCGCGGAGCCCAGTATGCGCGTGATGCGCGGGTTGTAGCGCATGGCCGAGTCCAGGTTGTGCAGCACGAACCAGTTTTCCACCCACCCGGCGATGATGCTCGACGAGAACAGCAGCACCCCCGTGAAGGCGGCAAAGAACAGCGTGGGGCCCAGCAGGGTGAGCGAATGCAGCACGTGCTCTGCCTCGGCGGTGCTGATCATGGGGTGGCCCGTGGCCAGCAGGATGAGGTAGGACAACAGCAGCACGCAGGGCACGACCAGCATCACGTTGCCCAGCACGGCCGCCACTTGCGTGCGCACCAGGCGCGTGACCTGATCGACGAACGATTCGACGCCGCCCTGCTTGTCCAGCCCCTTCAGGCGCGCTGCCATGGCCGGCGCCGTCATGGCCGGCTGTTTGGTGGCGACCGTGAGGTGCAGCAGCTGGATCGCCACGAACGAAGCCGCGTAGTTGAAGCCCGCGAAGAAGCCGCCCCAGAACGCTGACAGGCCCAGGCCCAGCAGCATGAATTTCACCAGTGTGGTGATCGACATCAGCGCCCCGCCGCCGGCCGCGCGGCGCACCATGGCCTTGTATTCGGGCCAGGTGCGCGTGATGTAGCTGGCGCCGGTCTCGGCGCTGCGCTCGGCCACCTTGGCGGCCAGCAAAGACGAGTTGGCCGCGATCAGCGCGCGCACGCTGGCTCCTTCGCGCCCGGCGATGACCAGGCGCGAGATCAACCGGGCGGCACTGCGCGCCGCGTTGGCCGACGCCAGGCAATCCATCAGCTCGCGGATGCGCAGCACGCGCTCGCGCAACTGGCGCAGGCGGAAGACCAGGCCCACCGAAATGCCATGGTCTTCGAGGTGCGTGTAGACCGAGGCCGCGGCCTGGCGGCAGGCGTCCAGCCGCTCGCGGAAATCCTGCAGCGCGGCCTGCAATTCGGTGTCGTCGGGTGCGCCGGCCCGCAGCACCTGCGCGCGCAGCCGCTGCAGGCTGGCCGTCAGCGCATGGAAAGGCTGGGCCTGCGAGGCCGGGTCTTCAGGCTGCGCCGGCGCGGTGGCGCCGCGCCCGTCGGCATCGATCGGATCAGCCTCGATGGCCTCGGCGACCGGCACCGGCACGCCCATGCGCAGGCGAAGCTCGGACGCATAGCCATTGGCCACCACCTGGCTGGTGCAGAAGGTGATGGCTTCCAGAACGATGCGCTGCCAGCGCCGGAAGCCTTCGGCACGACCGCCACCCAGCAGCAGCGACAGGCGCGCCAGCAGTCCGTCGTCGAGCTGCGCCAGCCAGCGCGCGTCGAATTCGCCCGGCAGCACCAGGCGGAACAGCTCGGCCGCATCCTGCGTTTCGGGCGTTGCCGGCAGGAGCTTGCGGCGGATGCGATCGGACAGCTCGCTGACGAACGCCGTGCGTGGCGCGAATCCGAAATCGGCCAGCAGCGTGGTGATGTCGACGGTGCGCGCCAGCACCTGCCACCAGGCGGCCAGGCGCTCTCGCGCGCCTTCGTGCGCATCGACCGCGTCGAGGAACAACCGCACGCGGCTGACGGCGGCCTCGACGGAGCGCTGGTCGCCACGGATCCAGTCGAACAACCGGATCAGCCAGAGATGGCGCTCGGCCAGCGGCGCCTGCGGGTCCAGCTGCGCCAGCAGGGTGCGCAGGTCAGGGGGACGGGACATGTCGGAGGAAAAGGCGGAAATCAGTGCAGCACGCGGCGCGGCGCGCCGCCGGCGGCCGACGCTTCGAGCACGAACAGCGGGATCTCCACGTCGAAGCGATCACCGTTCTCGGCGACGAAGAAATAGCTGCCGTGCATGGTGCCGCTGACCGTGCGCAGGCGACAGCCGCTGGTGTACTGGAAAGACTCGCCAGGCCGGATCAGCGGCTGCTGCCCCACCACGCCCAGGCCGCGCACTTCCTCGCCGTGGCCGGCGGCATCGTTGATCACCCAGTGGCGCGACACCAGTTGCGCCGCGGCCTCGCCCTGGTTGGTGATGGTGATCGTGTACGAGAAGCTGTAGACGCCTTCATCCGGTGCCGATTGCTCAGGCAGGTACTGCGGTTGCACGGCGACTTCGAGCTGGTAGCGAGGCATGGCGCGGATGTTACCTGCGACAATCCGAGCCATGAGCACGCCCCCTGGAAAAACCCACCGCATCGCCCCTTCCATCCTCTCGGCCGACTTCGCACGGTTGGGTGAGGAAGTGCGCAACGTCATCGCGGCCGGGGCCGACTGGATCCATTTCGACGTCATGGACAACCATTACGTGCCCAACCTCACGTTCGGCCCCATGGTCTGCCAGGCACTCAAGCCGCATGCGAAGACACCCGATGGCCGTGCCGTGCCGATCGACGTGCACCTGATGATCCAGCCCGTGGATGCGCTGGCCGCCGCCTTCGCCGATGCCGGCGCCGACTACATCAGCTTCCATCCCGACGCCTCGCCGCACGTGCACCGCAGCATCCAGGCCATCCGTGCCAAGGGCGTCAAGCCGGGTCTGGTGTTCAATCCGGCCGCGCCGCTGGACGTGCTGGACTGGGTGATCGACGACATCGACCTCATCCTCATCATGAGCGTGAACCCGGGGTTCGGCGGCCAGAGCTTCATCGACTCGGCCCTGCGCAAGGTCGAAGCCGTGCGCCGCCGTATCGACGCATCGGGCAAGGACATCCGGCTGGAAGTGGACGGCGGCATCAAGGCCGACAACATCCGCCGCGTGGCCGATGCGGGTGCCGACACTTACGTCGCGGGCAGCGCGATCTTTGGCAAGCCCGATTACGCGGGCGTGATCACGCAAATGCGCGCGGCACTGGCCTGACCGGCCCGGCCGCGTCACGCCGGCACGCAAGTCCGCCTCAGACCCCGGGTGAGGTCTTGCGTACCTTGTCGTACACCTGATCGATCACCGGCCCCTTGTCGGTGTCGACGACACCGCGCTCGATGTCGTCGTGCGCCTTGTCGGCGCGGTCCTGGTCGACCGGCTGGCGATCGACCTGGCTGTCGGCCGACTGGTCATGCTCGTGCGGCAGGCGCGGCGCCGATTCGCCGTCCTTGCGCGGGCGGGTGTCACCACTGTCGTGACCGTCGGGGGTTTGGCCCTTGTTGCTGCTCATGGCGCGCTCCTGTGGATGGCCCATCAGTCTGGTGCCGGCCACGGGGGCGCCCCGTAGGACTAAATCTCGATCTTGCTGCCCAGCTCCACCACGGCGTTGCTGGGCAGGTGCAGGAACTCGGCTGCCGCGCTGGCGTTGTGGTGCATCTGCGCGAACAGTTTCTCGCGCCAGGGCGCCATGCCCTCGCCGATGGTGGGCACCACCACGTCCCGCGACAGGAAGTAGCTGGTCGTCATGGGCTCCATGCTGCAGCCACGCAGTCGCATCTGCTCGAGTGCGCGCGGCAGGTCGGGCTCGTTCTTGAAGCCGTAGTTCACCACCACCTGCCAGCAGTCGTGGCCCAGCGATTCGATCTCCAGCCGCCGCTCCATGCCGATCCACGGTACCTCGTGGTTGCGGATGGTGACGAAGAGGTTCTGCTCGTGCAGTACCTTGTTGTGCTTGAGGTTGTGCAAGAGCGCGTTCGGCACGATGCCCAGCTCGGCAGTCAGGAACACGGCCGTGCCATCGACGCGCGTGGGCGGCACGGCGAACACCGCCTCGAGGAATCCCGGCAGCTCGATGGCATCGGCGCGCAGCTTGTCGTTGAGCAGCTGGCGGCCTTCGCGCCAGGTCATCATCAGCGTGAAGATGCCGAAGCCGATGAGCAGCGGGAACCAGCCGCCATCCACCACCTTGAGCATGGCCGAGCTGAAGAACGCCAGGTCGATCATGAAGAACATGCCGGTGGCCGCGATACACACAGCCAGCGGCAGCCGCCAGCTGTAGCGGATGACGAAGAACGTGAGGACCGTTGTGATGACCATCACCGCGCACACCGCGATGCCATAGGCATGCGCGAGATTGCCCGAGTTCTTGAACATCATGACCGCCAGAACGATCAGCGCGAACAGGCTCCAGTTCACGAACGGGATGTAGATCTGGCCCGTCTGCTGCACGCTGGTGTGCAGCACGCGCAGGCGCGGCAGGTAGCCCAGCTGGATCACCTGCTTGGTGACGCTGAACGCGCCCGAGATCAACGCCTGCGACGCGATGATGGTGGCCACGGTGGACAGCAGCACCATGGGTACCAGCGCCCACTCCGGCACCATCAGATAGAACGGATTCCTGACCGTATCGGGCCGTGCCAGCAATAGCGCGCCCTGGCCGAAGTAGTTGAGCGTGAGCGCCGGCATGACGATGGCGAACCACGCCACGCGGATCGGCCGCTTGCCGAAGTGGCCCATGTCGGCATAGAGCGCCTCGGCGCCCGTCACGCACAGCACGAGCGCGCCAAGGATCATGAAGGTGAGCAGCGGGTGGTGCCAGACGAAGCCCAGCGCATACACAGGGTTGAGCGCCAGCAGGATCTCGGGCTGCCGCAGGATCTGGAGCCCGCCGATGAATCCCAGCACCAGAAACCAGAACACCATCACCGGCCCGAAGAAGCGGCCGATGCCGCTGGTGCCGTGTTTCTGGATCCAGAAAATGCCGGTCAGGACGACCAGCGTGAGCGGAATGATGGCGTGGTGGAAGCGATGCGACACCAGCTCCAGCCCCTCCATCGCCGAGAGCACCGATATCGCCGGCGTGATGACCCCGTCGCCATAGAACAGCGCCGTGCCGAAGATGCCGATGGCCAGCAGCATGCGGCGCAGCTGCGGCTTGTCCTTCACCGCCTGGGAAGCCAGCGCCAGCATGGCGATCAGGCCGCCTTCGCCGTTGTTGTCGGCGCGCAGCACGAGCGTGACGTATTTGAACGACACGATGGCCGTGAGCGTCCAGAAGAACATCGACAGGATGCCGTAGACGTTCTGCGGCGTGAACGGAACGCGCCCTTCAGCGAAGACTTCCTTGACGGCGTACAGCGGGCTGGTGCCGATGTCGCCGTAGACGATGCCGATGGCGCCGAGCGTCAGCGCGGCGAGGGACGATCTGGATGCAGAAGACACACAGAAACCCGGAAGACGAGGAGCCGGGCGCTTGTCATGGGCCCGCTATTGTGCGCCGCCCGGGCGCCCGGCGCGCGCCGGGCATTGGTCATGTTGCAGCGCAACAACTGGGTTTGCACCCAGTGTGCGCCGCGCCGGCCTTATTCGTAGACCTCGCGGTCGGGGTCGGTGGCTTCGAGTTCGTAGCTGGCCGCCAGCATGGCCAGCCGGCCGATCACGCCGTACATGTAGAAGCGGTTGGGCGCACTGGCACCCGGCTTCATGCCCGGCTGCGGCAGGCGGGTGCTCTCGGAGAAGGCCAGCGGGACGAAGTGAGCGCCCGGGGCGTTGAGGTTTTCGTCCACCCCGCGTTCGGCATGCACGCGGTAGAAGCCGCCCACCACATAGCGGTCCATCATGTAGACCACCGGCTCGGCCACGGCGTCGTTCATGCGCTCGTTGGTCAGCACGCCCTCCTGGATGATGACCTCGGTGACCGGCTGGCCATCCTTGATCACCGCCATCTTGTTGCGCGACTTGCGGTTGAGCGCATCCAGATCCTTGGCGTCGCGCACGGTCATGATGCCCATGCCGTAGGTGCCGTTGTCGGCCTTCACCACCACGAACGGCTTCTCGTTGATGCCGTATTCCTTGTACTTGCGGCGGATCTTGCCCAGCAGCGCGTCGACGTTGGTCTGCAGGCAGTCCATGCCCGTGCCTTCGGCGAAATCGACCTGGCCGCAATGGCTGAACATCGGGTTGATGAGCCAGGGATCGATGCCCAGCATCTTGCCGAAGCGCTTGGACACCTCTTCGTAGACCTTGAAGTGCGTGCTCTTGCGACGCACCGGCCAGCCCGCGTGCGGCGGCGGCAGCAGGTACTGCTCGTGGATGTCCTCCAGGATGCCGGGAATGCCGGCCGAGAGGTCGTTGTTGAGCAGGATGGTGCAGGGATCGAAATCCTTCAGGCCCAGCCGGCGCTTGCTGCGCACCACCGGCTCGATGGTCAGCGTCTCGCCGCCCGGCAGTTCGATCTTCGTGGTCTTCTTGATCTCGGGGCTGATCGAGCCGATGCGCACGTTGAGCCCGGCCATGTGGAAGATGCGCGCCAGCTGGGCCAGGTTGGCCAGGTAGAAGGTGTTGCGCGTGTGGTTTTCGGGGATCACCAGCAGGTTGCGCGCTTCGGGGCAGATCTTCTCGATGGCCGCCATCGCCGCCTGCACCGCCAGCGGCAGCATCTCGGGCGTGAGGTTGTTCCAGCCGCCGGGGAACAGGTTGGTGTCGACCGGCGCGAGCTTGAAGCCGGCGTTGCGGATATCGACCGAGCTGTAGAACGGCGGCGTGTGCTCCATCCATTCCAGCCGGAACCAGCGCTCGATCGCCGGCATGGACTCGAGGATGCGCTGTTCGAGTTCGTTGATGGGGCCAGTGAGGGCGGTGACGAGGTGGGGAACCATGGAGGGCCTTGCGGGGCAGGAGCGGGCTGCGGGGAATGCCGCAGTGGATTGTAGGGAATTGGGGGCCCACGCCCGCTTTCCAACCCCCGCCCACGAAGACAGACAGCGCTGCGGCTCGCCGCCTGCGGACGTGCCGTCAGCGCGGGACGCCGGTCACGCCCGCACTTCACCCTCGCCCAGCACCACCCATTTGAGAGAGGTGAGGCCTTCGATGCCGACCGGGCCGCGCGCGTGGAACTTGTCGGTGGAGATGCCGATCTCGGCGCCCAGTCCGTACTCGAAGCCATCGGCGAAGCGGGTGCTCGCATTCACCATCACGCTGGCCGAATCGACTTCCCGCAGGAAACGCTGGGCATGCATGTGGTCACGCGTGAGGATGGCGTCGGTGTGGTGGCTGCCGTAGCGGTTGATGTGTTCGATGGCTTCATCGAGACCCGCCACCACCTTCACCGCGATGATCGGCGCGAGGTATTCCTCGCTCCAGTCCTGCTCGGTGGCGGCGACCACATTCGCATCCTGCACGGCGGCCAGGATGGCGCGGGCCTCGGCATCGCCACGCATCTCGACGCCCTTGGCGGCGTAGATGGCACCGATCTTCGGCAGGAACTCGGCCGCCACGCCGCGTGCCACCAGCAGACCTTCGCTGGCGTTGCAGGGGCTGTACTTCTGGGTCTTGGCGTTGTCGGCCACCTTCACCGCCATGGCGATGTCGCAGGGGTCGTCCACGTAGACGTGGCAGTTGCCGTCCAGGTGCTTGATGACGGGCACCTTGGCCTCGCGGCTGATGCGCTCGATCAGGCCCTTGCCGCCGCGCGGGATGACCACGTCCACGTGCTCGGGCATGGCGATGAGATGGCCCACGGCCTCGCGGTCGGTGGTGCCGACCAGTTGCACGGCGGACTCGGGCAGGCCGGCGTCCTGCAGCGCCTGCTGCACCAGCTTTGCCAGTGCGCGATTGGAATCGATGGCTTCCGAGCCGCCGCGCAGGATGGCGGCGTTGCCGCTCTTGATCGACAGGCTCGCGGCCTCGATGGTCACGTTGGGCCGGCTCTCGTAGATCATGCCGAACACCCCCAGGGGCACACGCATCTGGCCCACGCGGATGCCGCTGGGCTGCTGGCGCAGGCCGGTGGTCTCGCCGATGATGTCGGGCATGGCGGCGAGCTGGTCGCAGCCCTCCGCCACCGTGGCCAGCACCTTGGGGGTGAGGCGCAGGCGGTCCACCATCGGGGCCGACAGGCCGGCCGCGACGGCGCGCTCCAGGTCCTTGGCGTTCTCGGCCTGCAGGGTGTCGGTGCTTTCGCGCAGGAGCACGGCCAGCCGGCGCAGTGCGCGGGCGCGCGTGGCGGCGTCGGCGCGGGCCATGCGGGCCGAGGCGGCGCGTGCCTGCACGCCCAGGGTCTGCATGTATTCGGCGATGTTGAGCGCGTTCATGGGCCCGATTATCCGCCCGCGCCACCGCCCCCGCAGCGCACGGGGCTTGCGGCGCCGGCCCTCAGGAGCGGCGCGGCGCCACCTGGCCGCACTCGCGCGCCAGCATCATGGCCAGCCGGTGCAGGGCCTGCCAACCGTTGTCGGGCCAGCCCGGGGCCTTGAGCCCCTTGACGATGCCGTCCACCACGTGGGCCGAGTGCAGCAGATTGCCCAGCGTGGTGGGCGACAGGCGCGGCAGCGCGCGCTCGAAGAGCCGCTCGCGCAGGCCCCAGACACGCTGCTCGCGCAGGGCCATGGGCAGCGGACGGCCGGCTTCCATGGCGTCTTTCACCCGGTTGAGCGCCCGGATGTCCTCGGCCAGCGTGTAGTGCACCAGCACCTCGGCCTCGCCCTCGGCCTGCAGGCCGTCGAGCATGCGCTGCACGCGCGTCACCTGGCCGGCCAGCACGGCCTCGCCGAGCTTGAAAACGTCGTAGCGCGCCACGTTGAGCACGGCGGACTCGACCTGATCGAACGACAGTTCGCCCTCCGGATGCAGCAGCGCGAGCTTCTGGATTTCCTGATGCGCGGCCAGCAGGTTGCCCTCCACGCGGTCGGCGAAGAACTGGAGCGTGCGCTGGCCTTCGTCGCCAGCGCGCACGCGCTGGTTCTGTCGCTGCAGCCGCTGCGCGATCCACTGCGGTAGCGCGGCGCGATCAACCGGGTCGAGCTGCACCGACACGCCCGCGTTTTCAAGCGCCGTGAACCAGGCGCCCGTGCGCGTCTGCTTGTCCAGCCTCGGCAGCATCACCAGCGTGAGCGTGCTGTCGTTGCCAGCGGCTCCCTCGGCCAACTGCTGAAGCGCGGCACTGCCATCCTTGCCGGGTTTGCCCGACGGAATGCGCACTTCGACGATCTGCCTGTCGGCGAACAGGCTCAGCGATCCGCCGGCAGCCAGCACCTCGCTCCAGTCGAAATGCGCACCGGCCACGGTGTGCGAGGTGCGCTCGGTATAGCCCTGGGCTCGCGCGGCGGCGCGGATCGCGTCGGCGGCCTCCTGCACCAGCAACGGCTCGTCACCGTGCAGCGTGTACAGCGGGCGCAGGCCCTTCTGCAGGTGGGCAGCGAGCTGGGCGGCGGCCAGTTGCATGCGCGGATCAGATCGACTTGACGGCCGCCAGGCGGCGCAGCGTCTGCTGCACGACGTCGCTCTGCATGTCGCGGTAGAGCAGCTGCTCCTCGGCTTCCTTGGCCAGCGCCGCGGATTCGCTGTAGCTGATGTCGCGCTGCTGCAGCAGCTCGGTGGGAGCGATCAGTTCTTCGCCCGTGCGGCTGCGCAGGCGGAAACGGAAGCGCACGCGCAGCTGGAATTCACGCACCTGGCCGGCCGTGCCCACGCCCACCACCACGCGCTCGCGCTGGTTCTGCAGCACGTCGAGGATGACCTGGGCGGCTGCCGCCTCGGCCGGATCGACCACGCGCACGTTGCCGATGCTGGCGATCGCACGACGCAGTTCGATCAGCAGGGGCGAGCGCGCGTCGCCGTTGAGATGGACCGTGGAAAACGGCAACTCTGGCGCACGGCGCAGCTCGAAGCCACAGCCGGCGAGCAGGGCCGCACCCAGGGCGCTGGCCGAAGCGAGGACGAGGCGGCGGCGCGTCATGTCAGATCACCACGTTCACCAGGCGCCCCGGCACCACGATGATCTTCTTGGGCGCGGCGCCGGCCGCGAACTTCTGGAAGTCCTCGCTGGCCAGCGCGGCAGCCTCGATGGCAGCCTTGTCGGCACCGGCCGGCACGCGGATGGAGCCGCGCAGCTTGCCGCTCACCTGCAGCATGAGCTCGATCTCGTCCTGCACCAGGGCGGTCTCGTCCACCTCGGGCCAGGCGGTGTCGAGCAGTTCGCCCACCGAAGCCGTGGCACCCAGCTCGTTCCACAGCGTCTGGCCGATGTGCGGGCATACGGGGTACAGCACGCGCAGCAGGATGGAGAAGCCCTCGGCCAGCGCGGCCGCATCGGCCGGCGTGTCCGCGATCTTGGCGTCCTCCAGCGTGTTGAGCATCTTCATCACGGCCGAGACGACCGTGTTGTATTGCATGCGCTCGTAGTCGTAGTTGGCCTGGCGCAGCACGGTGTGGATGTCGCGGCGCATGGCCTTGGCGGGCGCGGACAGCGCCGCAGCGTCGATGGACGCGGCAACACCCGCCTTGAGCGCGCCTGCGTTCTTCACGCCGAAGGCCCACACGCGCCGCAGGAAGCGGTAGCTGCCTTCGACGGCCGCATCGTTCCATTCCAGCGTGGCCTCGGGCGGCGCGGTGAACATGGTGTAGAGGCGCGCGGTGTCGGCACCGAACTTCTCGATCAGGTCCTGCGGATCGACGCCGTTGTTCTTGGACTTGGACATCGTGCCCACGCCCTCGTAGTCGATCGCCGTACCCACGGGCAAGCTGACGCCGCCGCTCTCGACCGCGTTCTTCAGGCGCGCGCCGCTTACTTTGCCGGCCTCGTCGGTCACGTGCTCGACGTCGTGCGGCCAGAAATATTCCTTGCCGCCCTTGTCGGTGCGCCGGCTGTAGATGTGGTTGAGCACCATGCCCTGGGTCAGCAACTTCGTGAACGGCTCATCGATGGCGACCAGGCCCAGGTCGCGCATGACCTTGGTCCAGAAGCGCGCATACAGCAGGTGCAGGATGGCGTGTTCGACGCCGCCGATGTACTGATCCATCGGCATCCAGTAGCGGGCGCCGTCAGCCACCATGGCATCGCCGTTCTTCGGGTCGCAATAGCGCATGAAGTACCACGACGAATCCACGAAGGTGTCCATCGTGTCGGTTTCGCGACGCGAGGGCTTGCCGCACACGGGGCAGGTGCAGGCCAGGAAATCCTCGCGCTTGCCCAGCGGGTTGCCGCTGCCGTCGGGCACGCAGTCCTGCGGCAGCACCACGGGCAGGTCTTGCTCGGGCACGGGCACCGCACCGTGATCGGGGCAATGGATGATGGGGATCGGCGTGCCCCAGTAGCGCTGGCGCGAGACGCCCCAGTCGCGCAGGCGCCAGGTGGTTTTCTTCTCGCCCAGGCCCTTGGCAGCCAGCGCGTGCGCCACGGCGTCCACGGCTTCCTGGTACTTCATGCCGCTGAAGATGTCGGAGTTGATGGTGACGCCGCGCTGCTTGTCGCCGTACCAGTCCTGCCAGCGGTCGTAGTCGTACTCTTCGCCGTCGACCAGCACCACCTGGCGGATCTCCAGGCCATACTTGCGCGCGAAGGCGAAGTCGCGCTCGTCGTGCGCGGGCACGCCCATCACGGCGCCGTCGCCATAGCTCATGAGGACGTAGTTGCCCACCCACACCGGCACGGCATCGCCGGTGATCGGGTGCGTGACGACGAGACCCGTAGGCAGGCCTTCCTTTTCCCTGAGCGCGAGCTCGGCCTCGGTGGTGCCGCCCTTCTTGCATTCCTCGATGAAGGCGGCGAGCTTGGGGTCGGTGGCGGCGGCATGCGCGGCCAGCGGATGCTCGGGGGCCACGGCGCAGAAGGTCACCCCCATGATGGTGTCGGCACGCGTGGTGAACACGTACATGCGGCCATCGCCGATCAGCGCACCGCCGGCATCGCGGATGTCGTGCGTGAAGGCAAAGCGCACGCCGCTGGACTTGCCGATCCAGTTCTCCTGCATCAGCCGCACCTTTTCGGGCCAGCCCGGCAGCTTGTTCTGCACGTGGTCGAGCAGCTCGTCGGCGTAGTCGGTGATCTTGAGGTAGTAACCCGGGATCTCGCGCTTTTCCACCAGCGCGCCGGTGCGCCAGCCACGGCCGTCGATCACCTGCTCGTTGGCCAGCACGGTCTGGTCCACCGGATCCCAGTTGACGACCTGGGTCTTGCGGTAGGCGATGCCCTTCTCGAGCATCTTGAGGAACAGCCACTGGTTCCACTTGTAGTAGGCCGGATCGCAGGTGGCGACCTCGCGCGACCAGTCGATGGCCAGCCCCATCGCCTGCATCTGCTTTTTCATGTAGGCGATGTTGTCGTACGTCCACTGCGCGGGCGGCACGCCGTTCTTGAGCGCCGCGTTCTCCGCCGGCAGGCCGAACGCGTCCCAGCCCATGGGCATGAGGACGTTGAAGCCCTTCATGCGCAGGTGGCGCGCCAGCATGTCGTTGATGGTGTAGTTGCGCACGTGGCCCATGTGCAGCTTGCCGCTGGGATAGGGCAGCATGGAGCAGGCGTAGTACTTCGGGCGCGAGGCGTCCTCGGTGACGCGGTAGGCATCGCGCGCGGCCCACTGGGATTGCGCGGCCTGCTCGACCTCGGCGGGGGTGTATTTGTCTTGCATGGAAGGCGGGGAACGGGGGAGCGCGCCCGTGGCGCGAGAGACCCTGCGATTCTAGTGCGCACCCCGCCCGGCGCGCGCCTGCCGGCTCAGCGGCGCCGGGTCGGGTCCGCCGCGCGTGGCACAGCTTCGGCGATGAAACCGATGCGCGAGAGACCCGCCTGCTGCGCCAGCCCGATGACGGCAATGGCGCGGCCGTAGGGCAGGCGCGTGTCGGCACTCAACTGGAGTTCGGTATCCGGACTGCGCGCGGCCACCTGTGCGAGGCGTGCCGACAATGCCGCGTCGTCATTCACCGGCTGGCCGTCGAGCAGGATGCGGCCTTCGGCGTCGATCGCCAGCTGCACGGCGGCCGGCGCGGCGGCCGCGGGCTGTGTGCCCTCGGCCTGCGGCAGGTCGAGCTTGAGCGCGCCCGCCATCAGCGGCGCCGTGATGATGAAGATCACCAGCAGCACCAGCATCACGTCCACCAGCGGCGTGACGTTGATGTCGCTCATCGGGGCCTGGTGGGGCGCGCTGGAATCGAGGCGACCGAACGGCATGTTGCCCTCAGTCGTGCGAGAGCAGCTCGCGCAGGTCGAGCGCGAACCCTTCGAGGTCGGCCTCGATGGCCGAGACGATGCGCCCGAAAGCGTTGTAGGCCAGGACGGCCGGGATGGCGACAGCCAGGCCGGCCGCAGTCATGATCAGCGCCTCGCCGACCGGGCCCGCCACCTGGTCGATGGTGATCTGGCCGGCCTCTGCGATGCCCACCAGCGCATGGTGGATGCCCCATACGGTGCCCAGCAGCCCCACGAACGGCGCCGTCGAGCCGATGGTGGCCAGCAACACCTGGCCGAAACGCAGGCGACGCAGTACGGCATGAAGCGCATCGCGCAGCAGGCGCGTGAGCTGGGCCGACCGCCGGCCGCTGCCGGCCAGCGTGCCGGCCTCAGGCGCCGATGTCGCGGCCACCAGCGGCAGCACCAGGCCCGCCGTGTCGAACGGCGCGACCCGGCCGGCGGCACCGTCGATGGAACCGGATTGCCAGAAGGCCGCCAGCGCGCGCGGCAGCGACGCGTGGGCGCGGCGCAGCAGCCAGGCCTTCCAGGCGATCACCACCCAACTCGCCACCGACATGGCCAGCAGCAACAGGGCGACGGTGCGCCCCACTGCATCGGTCTGGGCCAGGAGATCCAGCAGGCTCATGGCGCCGGTATCGGGCGATCGGCTCAGCGCAGGCCGAGCACGTCGAACATGTCGAACAGGCCGCTCTTGCGGCCCGCCAGGAAGCGCGCCGCACGCAGGCTGCCCTGGGCGTAGTTGACGCGGCTGGACGACTTGTGCGTGATCTCGATGCGCTCGCCGGTGCCGGCGAACAGCACCGTGTGGTCACCCACGATGTCGCCACCACGGATGGCGGAGAAGCCGATGGTGGACGGATCACGCTCGCCCGTGACGCCTTCGCGGGCATAGACGGCGCAGTCCTTCAGATCGCGGCCCAGTGCCTCGGCCAGCACCTCGCCCATGCGCAGCGCGGTGCCCGAGGGGGCGTCGACCTTGTGGCGGTGGTGGGCCTCGATCACCTCGATGTCATAGCCGGTGGACAGTGCCCGCGCCGCCATGTCGAGCAGCTTGAGCGTGACGTTCACGCCCACGCTCATGTTGGGCGCCATCACGATGGCGATGTCTTTCGCCGCCTCGGCGATCTCGGCCTTCTGGGCCTCGGTGAACCCCGTGGTGCCGATCACCAGGCCGACACCGAGCCTGCGGCAGACGGCCAGATGCGCCATCGTCCCCTCGGGACGCGTGAAGTCGATCAGCACCTGTGCGTTCTTAAGGCCTTCTGCGAGGTCAGCCGTCACCGGCACGCCGCTGGCGTGGCCCAGGAAGGCCGTGACATCGGAGCCGATCGCCGGGCTGGCAGGCACGTCGAGCGCGCCGGCGATCACGCAATCGCCACTGGCGCGAACGGCCTCGACGAGCATGCGGCCCATGCGGCCGGAAGCGCCGGCGATCGCGACGCGCTGCGGGTTGGAACTGGATTCAGGCACGGGCGGACAGAAACCTTCAGGGACAGGAACGACGGACGCCGCCGCAGGCGCGGGCGCGCTCAGCGCCGCGACGACTCGAGCGGCGGATAGCTGGTGGACGCGGGCGCCGCCGTGGGCGTGGTGGCCGTCTCGGCAGCCTGCTGGGCCGCAGGGCGCGCGCTCTTTTGCAATTGCTCTTCCGTCGCTTCGAGCACGGGCACTTTCACGTTCTTGCGGCGCGAATCGAGCGAGGCGACGAACTCGGCCTCGCTGGGCATCTCGTCGCCCTCGAAACGGTCGAGCACGTCGCCCTTGAAGAACACGGTGAGGCGGCGCGACTGAGGCTCGACGCCCTGGCGGCGGATCGTGAACACGTAGTCCCAGCGATCGGCATGGAATGCGCTGGAGAGCAGCGGCGTGCCCAGCACGTCGCGCACCTGCTGGCGCGTGGCACCGGGCTGCAGGTAGGCCACCTGCTCCTTCGAGACGAAGTTGCCCTGCACCACTTCGGCCTTGTACGGCGTCACGATGCTCGCCACGCTGGTGGACGCGTTGCGCAGGCCGCCGCAACCCGCGAGGCCTGCAAGGGCCACCACGGCCAGACCGCTCAGGGCGCGACGGAGGGAGAAGGCTGACATGGGCAGATGGGTAGCGATATGATCGACTCATTGTAGCGGCCCGGTCCCGCCCGGCGGCCGGCCGCCGGCGCCAGGGGCCTGCCCATTCCGGACGACCACGCATGAGCAACATCGACGACCTCAAGAGCACGGGCCTCAAGGCCACCCTGCCGCGCCTGAAGATCCTGGAGATCTTCCAGAAGGGCGCGCAGCGCCACATGACGGCCGAAGATGTCTTCCGCGTGCTGCTCGACGAGCGCTCGGACATCGGCCTGGCCACCGTGTACCGCGTGCTCACGCAGTTCGAGCAGGCCGGCATCCTCATCCGCAGCCATTTCGAGAGCGGCAAGGCCGTCTATGAGCTCGACGAAGGCCAGCACCATGACCACCTGGTGTGCACTTCCTGCGGCCGGGTGGAAGAGTTCTACGACGCCGAGATCGAGAAGCGCCAGCAATCGGTCGCCAAGGGCAAGGGCTGGATCCTGCAGGACCACGCCATGTCGCTCTACGGTCTCTGCGCCACCTGCGCAAAAACGAAGTAGCAAGCCGGCTTTCAGCCCCCCGAGGCCATCGCGCGCCGGTGGCGCTCGACGAATTCCTTGTAGGTGTCGATTCCGCGCAGCTGGAGGATGGTGTTGCGCACCGCCGCCTCCACCAGCACGGCGATGTTGCGGCCAGCCACCACCTGGATGATGACCTTGCGCACGGCGATGCCCAGCACGTCCTGCGTGAGCGGCTCGGTGGGCATGCGCTCGTACTCGCGCTCCATGGTTTCCTTGCGGACCAGGTGCACGATGAGCTTCAGCCGCATCTTCCGCCGCACCGCCGTCTCGCCGAAGATCGCGCGGATGTCCAGCAGGCCGATGCCGCGCACTTCCAGCAGGTTCTGCAGCAGCTCGGGGCAGCGCCCCTCCAGCGTGGTCTGGTTGATGCGGTAGAGATCGACCGCGTCGTCGGCCACCAGGCCGTTGCCGCGCGAGATCAGCTCCAGCCCGAGTTCGCTCTTGCCCAGGCCCGACTCGCCCGTGATCATCACGCCCAGGCCCAGGATGTCCATGAACACGCCGTGCATCGTCGTGCGCTCGGCGAAGTGCTTGGACAGGTAGGCACGCAGCAGGTCGATCACGAAAGCCGACGACTCGTGCGTGGCGAACATCGGGATCTGAGCGCGCTCGCACATCGACACCAGCGCGTCGGGCGCCACCTGCCCGTCCGCCAGGATGATCACCGGTGGCTCCAGCGTCACGATGCGCGAGATGCGCCGGGCGCAGTCCTCCGGCGAGCCGTTGGAGAGATAGCTCACCTCGCGCCGGCCCAGCACCTGGACGCGGTAGGGGTGGATGTAGTTGAGGTAGCCGACCAGGTCGGCGCTGGAGCGCGCCTCGCGGATGGCCACGTCGTCGAAGCGCCGCTCGGAGGCACCCAGGCCTGCGACCCATTCCCAGCGCAGCGACGCGCGAAACTCCTCGAAGAGGCGGTCGGCGCTGATGGCGGTGGGTTTCATGCGCGTTCAACCGGCCGCCGTGGCGGCCACCGGATCACTGCACCGGCTGGGCCGACTGCCAGGTGGCAATCAGGCCATGGAGTTCGGCGGCATCGCCGCTGGTCTTGATCTTCTCGCGCAGGCCAGCGTCGCTGAGCAGCTCGGCGATCTCGGAGAGGATTTCCAGGTGCTTCTGCGTGGCGGCTTCGGGCACCAGCAGGAAGATCAGCAGCACCACGGGCTGTTCGTCCGGGGCATCGAAACCGATGGGCTGCGCCAGCTGGAACACGGCAGCCATGGGCGCCTTGAGGCCCTTGATGCGGCCATGCGGAATGGCCACGCCATGACCCAGGCCCGTCGAACCCAGGCGCTCGCGCGCAAACAGGCTGTCGGTGATGAGGGCGCGCGAGAGGCCGTGGAGATTCTCGAACAGCAGTCCCGCTTCCTCGAACGCACGCTTCTTGCTCGTGGCGTCGAGGCTCACCAGGACTTGGGCGGGAGGCAGGATGGACGCGAGACGGTTCATGGGCAGGGCTGCAGATTATGCACCCCGGACTCCGCAGTGCAACAAAACATGACGCCCAATATACAAGGCCGCGCGGTTGCCCGGGCGGCCTTGCTGGCGATGGACGGGCGGATCAGCACCCGGTCCGGCGGAACTCAATCACATGAGGCGCTTGGGCGCGTCGTGCTGATGGCTCTGGAGCTTGTTCTTGTGGCGGACCACCTGACGGTCCAGCTTGTCGACCAGCTTGTCGAATGCCGCGTAGAGGTCTTCGTCCGAACTCTCGGCATACAGGTCGTTGCCCTTGACATGGATGTTGCACTCGGCGCGCTGCCGTCGCTCCTTTTCCTTCTGCCTCTCGACGGTGAGGATCACCTTGACGTCGACCACCTTGTCGTAATGGCGGGTGATCCGGTCGAGCTTGCTGGTGACATAGTCTCGCAGCGCGGGGGTCACGTCGAGGTGGTGACCACTGATCGTCAAATTCATGCATAGCCTCCTGTCGCTTTTGCGGTTGAAATGGCGATCGCTTCGCGGGAGAGAAGGATCGCCGACGAATCCGTGATGTTCTCTTGCGTTGAATTCACTATGCGCCCGCTGCGCAGTGAAAGCAAGTCCATTCATCAACGGATCGGCGCCCCAAGTGCAACCCTTTGAAAACCCGCGCGCAAGTGCTTGAAAAGCCTCAGTTTTGCCCTGAACTGACCGGCGCCACAACGGCCGGAGCCCCTGAGCCGTGCAGGGTCAGGCGGCCGGCAAGCCAGACGGCGCCGAAGCTGGCGATGGCGCCCAGCACGGCCGCCATCCAGTAGTCCTGCACGAGCCCCTGCGCGTCGCGCGAAATGATGAGCCCGGCCACGAATGCGGCCAGCCCCATGGCCGCCGACTGCACCGAGGCGTTGAGCGTCATGAAAGTGCCGCGCAGCCGCGGATTGGCGGCCGAGGTGATGATGGCCATGCCGGGGATCATCCTCCCGCTCATGAAGGTGAAGAACCCGGTCGACACGATCAGCGCCACCCACAGTGGCGAGGGGCCGAGCAGCGTGGTGGCGAACATGGGCACCAGCACGGCGATGGCCAGCCCGCGCAACATCGGCACCTTGCCCACGCGGTCGGTCAGGCGGCCGACCAGCCGCGCGGTGAACAGCGTCACCACGCCGCCGCACAGGTACAGGTAAGGAATCTGCTCCGTCGTCAGCCCCACGTTCACCTGCATGTAGATGGTGATGTAGGGAATGACCGTGAAGCCCGCGAACATCAGCATGGCAGAGAAGGCAAAGGCCTTGCGGTGGTTGGTATCGCCCAGCACCTGGGCAATGCCGCCGAACGCGGACGAACCCCGGCCCGTCTTCACGTGCGCGGTGAGCGGCGGCATCACGGCCGCGGCCACGCAGGCGATCACGAGGCTGAGCCCCGCGATGCCGATGAACGGCGCATGCCACGACAGGTGCGCCGCCAGGAACAGGCCCAGCGGCACGCCGCCCACCGTCGCCAGCGAGAACGAGGTCATCACGATGCCCATGGCGCGGCCGCGGCGCTCGAACGGGATCACGTCGGCCACGATGGTCTGGCACAGTGCCGAGAGCACGCCGCCGAACACGCCGGCCGCCACGCGCGCCACCATCAGCGCGCCGTAGCTGGGCGCCAGTCCGCAGGCCAGCGTGGCCAGCGCGAACAACGCGTACAACACGATCAGCAGCCGCTTGCGGCCAAAGCGGTCGATATAGGTGGAAGCCGCCAGGCCGGAGGCCCCGGCCGCGAAGGTGTACGCCGAGACCAGCACCCCGAACTGCGCGTCGCTGATGGCGAACAGGGTCGTGAACTGCGGCCCCAGCGGCATCATGATCATGAAGTCGAGGATGTGGGTGAACTGCACCCCTGCGAGGCAAAGCAGGAGCCACAGCTCGCGGCGCGGCGTGAGCGGAGCGGGCATTGAGAGGGGCTTGGGGGAGGGCCGGCTACTCTACCATCGCGCCTGGCGGGCCGCAGGGGCGCGAGAGACGCCACGAGCCTGCCGAGAGGACAACGCGCATGAGTCTGGACACCATCATCCATTCGGGCCTGGTACTGCCGGAGCGGCCCGCCCACGCCCTGGTGCTGATGGGCGGCGGCGCGCGCACGGCCTATCAGGCCGGGGTGCTCAAGGGACTGGCCTCGCTGCTGGGCCTGCACCCCGGGCTGACGCAGCCGTTTCCGTTCCAGGTGCTGGTGGGCACGTCGGCCGGCGCGCTCAATGCGGCCTACCTCGCCAGTTGCGCCACCCAGGGCCTGGCGGCCTTCGATCAGCTCGCCGTTTTCTGGGGGCGGCTGCGATCGGAACAGGTGTATCGCCTGCGCGTGCCGGCGTGGGCGCGCGCCAGCCGCTGGCTCATGGCGCTGGCGTTGTCGCGGCAGGCGCGCGAGCACGGGTCGGTCCTGGACAACATGCCGCTCGTCGACACGCTGCACCACGCCATATCGCTGGCCGGTATCGACGACTCGCTCAGGACGAAAACGCTGCATGCGCTGGCCGTGACGGCTTCCAGCTACACCAGCGGCGTGCACTGGACGTTCTGCCACACGGCCCACGACGACAGCTCGCGCGCGTGGTCGCGCCCCGGGCGGCGCTCGGAGTTCCAGCCCATCACCATCGAGCACCTGATGGCATCGAGCGCGCTGCCGTTCCTGTTCCCGTCCACGCCCCTGTGGGTGGATCGCCGGCGCGAGTATTTCGGCGATGGCTCGATGCGTCAGATCTCGCCGCTCTCGCCCGCGCTGCACCTGGGCGCACGCAAGGTGCTGGTGATCGGCGTGGGCCAGCCCCAGCGTTCGGGACTCACGGCGGCCGCCTTCGGCGCGCGCCCCGAGCAGGGCGCAGGCGCACCCTCGCTGGGCGGCATCGCCGGCCACGCCATGGCCAGCGTGTTCCACGACACGCTGCAGGCCGACGTGGAGCAGGCCCAGCGCGTCACCCAGACCCTGCGCCAGCTGCCCCGCGAGGTGGCCGGCGTGCTGCCCTACCGCAGCGTGGACGTGCTGGCGCTGCAGCCCAGCCAGTCGCTCGACGCGCTGGCGCAGTCGCACGCGGGCGAGCTGCCGCTGGCCACCCGCCGCGCGCTCGCCGGATTGGGTGCCCTCAAGGGCGGCGGCGCGGCGCTGGCCAGCTACCTGCTGTTCGAGCCGGGCTTCGTGCAGGAGCTGATGCGGCTGGGCGAGCAGGACGCCTTCGCCCACAAGGCCGACCTGCTGGCCTTCTTCGGCCAGCCCGCGGCCGTCTGAGACCGGGCGCGAGCCCGGCCCCGGTGCCATAATCCCGCCTTTCCCGAAAACCGGAGCCCGTCCTTGGAAAACGTTCCCAGTCGGTAGCTTCCGACTCCCGTGTTGGCAGCGGGGTTGGAAGCACCGCCCCCTTCATTCGTCTGCCTGCCCCCACATCACACACGGGACTGCGTTTTCATGCTCAACATCTTCACGCTCGCCAACGGGCGGCTCGTCCAGGAAGAGATCGAGTCGCTGGAAGAACTGGCGCGCTTCAAGCCGATCTGGGTCGATCTCGAATCGCCCACCCTCGAGGAAAAGCGCTGGGTCAAGCAGCACTACGGCCTGTCCATCCCCGAGGATGCGATGGACGAGGACATCGAGGAATCCGCCCGCTTCTATGAAGAAGACAACGGCGAGCTGCACATCCGCAGCGACTTCCTGATCGACGACGACGAGCACTCCCGTACGGTGCGCGTGGCCTTCATCCTGAATCAGCACAACGAGGAGCTGAGAAGCCGGGGCGTGCTGTTCTCGATCCACGACGAGGACGTGCCGGTGTTCCGGCTGCTGCGCATGCGCGCGCGGCGCGCGCCCGGACTGATCGAGGACGCCAAGGAAGTCCTGCTCAAGCTGTTCGATGCCGACGCGGAATACTCCGCCGACACGCTGGAGGACATCTACGACGAGCTGGAGAAAGCCGGCAAGAAGGTGCTCGAAGGCAACGTGACCGACGAGCTGGCCGGCGAGGTGCTCAGCACCATCGCGCGCCAGGAAGACCTGAACGGCCGCATCCGCCGCAACGTCATGGACACGCGCCGCGCCGTCAGCTTCATGATGCGCAGCCGCATGCTCAACGCCGAGCAGTTCGAGGAAGCGCGCCAGATCCTGCGCGACATCGAGTCGCTGGACAACCACACGGCCTTCCTGTTCGACAAGATCAACTTCCTGATGGACGCCACCGTCGGCTTCATCAACATCAACCAGAACAAGACGATCAAGATCTTCTCGGTGGCCAGCGTGGCGCTGCTGCCGCCCACGCTGATCGCCAGCATCTACGGCATGAACTTCAAGCTCATGCCCGAGCTGGACTGGGCCCTGGGCTACCCGTATGCGCTGGCGCTGATGGCGGCCAGTGCCTTGGTGCCGATGTGGTACTTCCGCCGCCGGGGCTGGTTGAAATAGACCACCCCCATGGCGGCTGCGCCGCCTCCCCCTCAAGGGGGCGGCGACTGCGGCCCGGCGAAGCCGGTTCCGCGTCGCCCTGGACTTGCATCGCGCAGCGCCAATGCAGCGCCCGTCCGCGCAATCTGCCTAGTCGGGCAATGGACCGGCCATCAACGCGTCGATGATCGCCGCCGAGTGGGGGCTGGCAACCGTGCGCACGAACTCGGTGAAGTCGCCATGCGCGGCGTCGTCGGCGCGGTCGGAGATGGTGCGCACCACGGCCAGCGGCAGGCCGAAATCGTGGCAAACCTGCGCGAAGGCCGCGCCCTCCATCTCGACGGCGAGGGCGTCGGGCAGTTCGGACTGCAGCGCGCGGGCCTCCCGCGTGGTGGAGACGAAGCGGTCACCGCTGATCACCAGGCCTTCGTGCACGCGCGCGGCCGGCAGGGCCCGGCGTGCGGCACGGGCCAGCGCGTCGGCCCATGCCGCATCGGCGTCGAAACGCGACGTGCCGTAGAGCGGCACCTCGTGGCGCGCAAAGATGGGCGAGGCGTCGAGGTCGTGCTGCAGAAAGCTTCGCCCCACCACCACATCGCCCACGTTCACGCCCACGCCGAGCCCACCCGCCACCCCTGTGAAGACGATGGCACGCACGCCGAAGTGACTTGCCAGCAGCGTGGCGGTGGTGGCCGCCGCCACCTTGCCGATGCGTGCGAGCACCGCGACCACCGGCTGCCCGTGCAGGTGGCCGGGCCAGAACTCGCGGCCGCCCACGGTCACGCGATGTTCGTCGGGCATCAGGGCCAGCACGGCAGCCAGCTCCTCGTGCATGGCGCCGACGATGGCGACGGGGGCTGCGGACGATGTCACCTGGATGGGCGGCCTCCGGTGGCCGTACTCAGTCGGCGCGGATGCCGAATTCCTTGACCACACGGCCGTAGCGCGCGTAGTCCTGCGAGGCCAGCGTGCCGAGCTTCGCGGCATCGCCGCCGGCCGCCACCTGCGCCAGCGACTTCATGCGCTCGGCCACTTCAGGCAGGCGGATGATGTCGTTCACGTGCTGGTTGAGCGTGCGCACCAGGTCGGCCGGCAACCCCCTGGGAGCGAACAGCGCCTGCCACGCGCCGACGTCGGCGTCCCTGAAGCCCTGCTCGGCCAGCGTGGGGACGTTGGGCAGAAAGGGCGAGCGCTGAGGGTCGGCCACGGCCAGCACCTTCAGACGGCCAGCATTGACGTACTGCGCCACGGGCGCGAGCGTCATGTACATCATCGGCACGTGGCCGGCCACGACGTCGGCGATGGCCGGTGCGCCACCCTTGTAGGGCACCTGCGTGATGTTGACGCCGGCCGATTTGTTGAACAGCTCGCCCAGGATGTGCATGGGCGAACCGTTACCCGGGCTGGCGTAGCTGGTGATGCGGCCGGCCTTGGCGGCAGCCGCCAGTTCCTGCATCGAGTTGACGCCCGCGCCCGGGTGCACCATCACGAACAGGGACTGGCTGATGAGTTGCGCCACCGGCGTGAGGCCGGCGACCGGATCGTAGGCCGCGGACGTGTTGACGTGCGGCGTGATGACCACCGTGTTGGGCGCCAGCAGCAGCGTGTAGCCATCGGCCGCAGCGCGCGAGACGTAGGTGGTGCCGATCGCACCGGCAGCGCCCGCGCGGTTGTCCACCACCACGGGCTGGCCGATGCGGGCCGACAGTTTCTCGCCGACCAGGCGCGCCAGCGCATCGGTGTCGCCACCGGCGGGGTAAGCCACCACGATGGTGATCGGGCGCGCCGGCCAACCGGCGGGCTGGGCCTGCGCGAGGGTCCAGGAAGACGAAGCCACGAGCGCAGCGGATGCGGTCAGGGCGCGGCGGCGGGTGATGGACATGTGGGAGGCTCCAGGCGTTCGTGCGTTTGACGGATGAAACCGCGTCGTCACCGACGCGCCCCGCCACGTAGCAAGGCGCGTGCCGCAGGGTGCTGCTGCACGCGCCTTCGCATCGTGGCGCGGTGGGATCTCGCGCTTACTTCTTCGCGTCGCGCAGTTCGCGGCGCAGGATCTTGCCCACGGGTGTCTTGGGCAGTTCGGTGCGGAATTCGATGACCCGCGGACGCTTGTAGCCCGTGAGGTTCGCGCGGCAGTAGTCCTTCACCTGCTCTTCGGTGATCGCCGGGTCCTTCTTCACGATGACCAGCTTCACGGCTTCGCCCGAGGCGTCGTCGGGCACGCCGACGGCCGCCACTTCCATCACGCCCGGCATCTGCGCCACCACGTCCTCGACCTCGTTGGGATAGACGTTGAAGCCGCTCACCAGGATCATGTCCTTCTTGCGGTCGACGATCTTGAAGTAACCGCGCTCATCCATCACCCCGATGTCGCCCGACTTGAAGTAGCCGTCGGCCGTCATGACCTTGGCGGTTTCGTCGGGGCGCTGCCAGTAGCCGGCCATGACCTGCGGGCCCTTGATGGCGATCTCGCCAGGCTGGCCCAGGGGCACTTCGTTACCGTCGTCGTCGATGCACTTCATCGAAGTGGACGGCAGCGGCACGCCGATGGTGGCGGTGAATTCCTTGTTATTGGTCGGATTGCAGCTCGCGGAGGGGCTGGTTTCCGACAGGCCATAGCCCTCGACGATGGGGCAGCCGGTCTTCTCGAGCCACAGCTTGGCCACCGCCGCCTGCACTGCCATGCCGCCGCCGACCGAGATGGCCAGGTGGCTCCAGTCGACCTTGTTGAAGTCGGGATGGTTGGCCAGGCCGTTGAACAGCGTGTTGACGGCCGGGAAGCTGTGGAAGCGGTGCTTGGACAGCTCTTTCAGGGTAGCCGGCAGATCGCGCGGGTTGGGAATCAGGATCGTCTTGCCGCCCGTGCGCATGGACAGCATCATGTTCACGGTGAACGCGAAGATGTGATAGAGCGGCAGGGCGCACACGGCCGTCTGCTGTTCGTTCCTGGGCACCTTGGCCATGGCCGGCGCGTTCCAGGCCTCGGACTGCAGAACGTTGGCGATGACGTTGCGATGCAGCAGCACCGCGCCCTTGCTCACGCCCGTGGTGCCGCCCGTGTACTGCAGCACGGCCACATCGTCGGCATGGATGTCGGGCTGGCGCAGCGTGCCACGCGCGCCCTGCGACAGCGCATCGTTGAAGCGCACGGCGCCGGGCAGCGAGAACGGCGGCACCAGCTTCTTGACCTTGCGCACCACGTAGTTCACCAGCGCGCCCTTGACGAGGCCCAGCCGGTCGCCCATGGCCGCCAGCACGACGTGCTTGACGGGCGTGGCCGCGATGCACTTCTGCAGCGTGGCCGCAAAGTTCTCGATGATGACGATGGCCCGGGCGCCCGAATCCTTGAGCTGGTGCTCGAGTTCGCGCGCCGTGTACAGCGGGTTGACGTTCACCACCACGAAGCCCGCACGCAGGATGGCCGCCACCGTGGCCGGGTACTGCGGCACGTTGGGCATCATGATCGCGACGCGGTCGCCCTTGGACAGGCCCAGGCCCTGCAGGTAGGCCGCCAGCGCGCGGCTTTCGCGGTCGGTGTCGGCATAGGCGACATCCTTGCCCATGAACGAATAGGCCGTGCGCTCGGCGTACTTCGTGAAGCTCTCTTCCATCAACGCGACGAGCGAGCCGTACTGCGAGGCGTCGATGTCGGCCGGCACGCCGGCGGGGTAGGCCGCCAGCCAGGGGCGGTCTGCTTGAGCGGATGAATCCATGATGTCTCCGGGGATCACTTGTTGGCTGGATGCACGCACCCGGGGGCACGCGAGCTGCGACGGCCATTGTGGCGCAATCGAACGACCGTGCTGTTTCGTGTTTCCCCTGAATCCGCCCGTGTTTAAGACGGGCGGCTGGGGTGGGGCCGGTTATTCGACGGCCTTGACCATGTCCTCGACCACCTTCTTGGCGTCGCCGAAGACCATCATGGTCTTGTCCATGTAGAACAGCTCGTTGTCCAGGCCCGCATAGCCGGCGGCCATCGAGCGCTTGTTCACGATGATGGTCTTGGCCTTGTAGGCCTCCAGGATCGGCATGCCGTAGATCGGGCTGCCCTTGGTGTGGGCGGCGGGGTTCACCACGTCGTTGGCCCCCAGGATGATGGCCACGTCGGCCTGGCCGAACTCGCCGTTGATGTCTTCCATCTCGAACACCTGGTCGTAGGGCACCTCGGCTTCGGCCAGCAGCACGTTCATGTGGCCGGGCATGCGGCCGGCCACCGGATGGATGGCGTACTTGACCGTGATGCCTTTTTCGGTGAGCTTGGCCGCCAGTTCCTTGACGGCATGCTGCGCACGCGCCACCGCCAGGCCGTAGCCCGGCACGATGACCACGGTTTCGGCGTTCGACAGCACGAAGGCCGCGTCGTCGGCGCTGCCGCTCTTGACGTTGCGCTGCTGCTGGCTGCCCGCACTGGCCGCCGTGGCGTCGCCCCCGAACCCGCCCAGGATCACGTTGAAGAACGAGCGGTTCATCGCCTTGCACATGATGTACGAGAGGATGGCGCCCGAGCTGCCCACCAGCGAGCCGGCGATGATCAGCATGCTGTTGTTCAGGCTGAAGCCGATGCCCGCCGCCGCCCAGCCCGAGTAGCTGTTGAGCATGGACACCACCACCGGCATGTCGGCGCCGCCGATCGGGATGATCAGCAGCACGCCCAGCACGAAGGCCAGCGCCAGCATGATGCCGAAAGCCGTCCAGCTCTCGGTGAAGGTGTAGACGAGACCCAGGCCGATGGCCGCCAGGCCCAGCACCAGATTGAGCACGTGCTGGCCCGTGAACACCACGGGCGCGCCCTGGAACAGGCGGAACCTGTATTTGCCCGAGAGCTTGCCGAACGCGATGACCGAGCCGCTGAACGTGATGGCGCCGATGGCCGCGCCCAGGAACAGCTCCAGCCGGTTGCCCGCCGGCACCGGATCGCGCGTGAAGCCCTCGATCACCACGGGCACGCCCTGCGGCGTGGTGGCGTTGAGCAGCGCCGGCACCGGCGCACCCACGATGCCGAAGGCCCAGGGTTCGACCACCGCCGCGATGGCGATGAACACCGCGGCCAGGCCGATCATGCTGTGCATGAAGGCCACCAGCTCGGGCATCTTGGTCATCTCGACGCGCTGCGCCATGATCGTGCCGGCCGTGCCGCCAGCCAGCAGGCCGATCAGCACCCAGCCCAGCCCCAGCGGCGCGCCGTCGGCCAGCCGCCAGATCAACGCGGCCGTGGTCAGCACGGCGATCAGCATGCCGGCCATGCCGAACAGGTTGCCCCGGATCGACGTGGTCGGGTGCGACAGACCCTTGAGCGCCTGGATGAAGCAGACCGACGCCACCAGGTACAGCAGCGTCACCATGTTCATGCTGAGCATCATGCGTGGCCACCCTTCGTGTCGGTGGTGGTGGCGGCGGCAGCCGGGGCCTTCTTCTCCTTCTTGCGGAACATCTCGAGCATGCGGCGCGTGACCAGGAAGCCGCCGAACACGTTGACGGCGGCCAGCGCCACGGCCAGCACGCCCATGGTCTTGCCCAGGGAGGTGGTGGTGAGCGCCGCCGCCAGCATGGCGCCCACGATCACGATGGCCGAGATGGCATTGGTCACCGCCATCAGCGGCGTGTGCAGCGCGGGCGTGACCGTCCAGACCACGTGGTAGCCCACGTAGATGGCCAGCACGAAGATGATGAGGTTGAGGATGGTGGGAGAGACGAGGTCCATGTTCAGCCTTGGTTTCGCTTCACTTCGCCGCCTTGCGCCATCAGGCAGGCCGCGACGATGTCGTCGTTCATGTCGACGGTGAAGGCACCGTCCTTGGGCAGCACGAGCTTGAGGAAGTCGAGCACATTGCGCGCATAGAGCGCCGAGGCATCGGCGGCCACCAGCGCGGGCAGGTTGGTTTCGCCGACCAGCGTGACACCATGCCTGACCACCGTGCGGCCGGGCTCGGTGAGCGGGCAGTTGCCGCCCTGTGGCGCGGCCAGATCGACGATGACCGAGCCGGGCTTCATCGAGCGCACCATGTCCTCGGTGACCAGCACCGGCGCGGGCCGGCCGGGAATGAGCGCGGTGGTGATCACCACATCGGCCTGGGCGACGCGCTTGGCCACTTCGGCCTTCTGCCGATCAAGCCAGCTGGCAGGCATGGGACGCGCATAGCCGCCCGTGCCTTCGGCCGCGTCTTTCTCTTCCTGCGTCTCGTAGGGCACGTCGATGAACTTGCCGCCCAGCGACTCGACCTGCTCCTTGACGGAAGGCCGCACGTCGCTGGCTTCGATGACCGCGCCCAGCCGCTTGGCCGTGGCGATGGCCTGCAGGCCCGCCACGCCCACGCCGAGGACGACGACGCGCGCGGCCTTCACCGTGCCGGCGGCCGTCATCAGCATGGGGAAGAAGCGCTGATACCGGTCGGCCGCGATCATCACGGCCTTGTAGCCGGCGATGTTGGCCTGGCTGGAGAGCACGTCCATGCTCTGCGCGCGCGTGGTGCGCGGCGCGGCTTCCAGCGCGAACGCCGTGAGCTGCGCCCGGGCCATCCGCGCAAGCCCTTCGGCATCGAACGGGTTGAGCATGCCCACCAGCGCCGTGCCGGGCGCCATCAGCGCGAGTTCGTTGTCAAAGGGCGGGCGCACCTTGAGCACCAGCTCGCTGCCGAAAGCACCGGCGGCGTCGGTGATCTCGGCGCCAGCGGCGCGCAAGGCATCGTCGGTGATGCTGGCCGCCAGGCCGGCCCCCGACTGCACCCTCACGGCGTGGCCCTGGGCCACGAGCTTCCTGGCCGTCTCTGGCGTGACGGCCACGCGGGTTTCGCCCACCGTGGTTTCGGCGGGTACTCCGATACGCATGCGTTCTCCTCGGAAAGTTTCGAAATCCTCGGCCGGGGGGCGCATGGCCTGGCGCCTGTGTGTGTTCTGCTGTGCCCCGGCGAACGGGGCATTATGTATGCGTGCCGCCTCATGTCGCAGAATCGGCCGCATGATGACATCCCTGCCCGCAGCCGGCGCCGCCCCCGTGCGCTGGAAGCCCAGCGTGACCGTGGCCGCGCTGATCGAGAAAGACGGCCGCTTCCTGCTGGTGGAAGAGCACACCGACGGTGGCCTCAGGCTCAACAACCCGGCCGGCCACCTGGATCCGGGCGAGTCGCCGGTGGACGGCTGCGTGCGCGAGGCGCTGGAGGAAACCGCGTGGGTGTTCCGCCCCACGGCGCTGCTGGGCATCTATCTCTCGCGCTTCACCAAGGCCGCCACGGGCGAGGACATCACCTACCTGCGCTTTGCGTTCTGCGGCGAGGCCGTCGAGCCCGTGCCGGGCCGCACGCTGGACACCGGCATCGTGCGGGCCCTGTGGATGACGCCCGACGAGATCCGCGCCTCGGCCTCGCGCCACCGCAGCCCGTTGCTGCTGCGCTGTCTGGAGGACTACCTGGCCGGCCACCGCTATCCGCTCGACATGGTCTACACCGACCCGAGCGTGACGGCGCCCGGCGCCGGCTGACCGGCCACCTGTCACACGGCGGCATCCCCGTCCGTCTGCGCTTCATGGACACAGCCGCCGACACCTTCGAGACCCACCGCCCGCGCCTGTTCGGCCTGGCCTACCGCATGCTGGGCGTGCGCGCCGATGCCGAGGACGTGGTGCAGGACGCCTGGCTGCGCTGGCACGGCAGTGACCGCGCCACCATCGCCAACGCCGAAGCCTGGCTCGTCACCGTCGCCACGCGCCTGTCCATCGACCGGCTGCGCAGCCTGCGTGCCGAGCGCGAGCACTACACCGGCTTCTGGTTGCCCGAGCCGCTGCTCGAAGCCTGGCCCGATGCCGACGACCCGCTGGCCCGCCTGCCCGACCCGGCCGGCAGCCCCGAGGACGCACTGGAGCGCGCGCACGATATCTCCACCGCACTGCTGTTCGTGCTGGAGCAACTCACGCCCGAGGAGCGCGCCGCCTTCCTGCTGCGCGAAGTGTTCGACGCCGACTACGCCGAGGTGGCGCGCGCGCTGGGCAAGAGCGAGCCCGCCTGCCGCCAGCTGGTGCACCGCGCACGCAGCCACGTGCAGGCCGCGCGGCCGCGCTTTTCGGCCAGCCCGCAGGCCCACGCCGACCTGCTGCGGCGCTTCGCCGAGGCTGCCCAGGCCGGCGACTTCGCGCGCATCCAGGC